>JAJAZB010000230.1 GCA_026785975.1 Cytophagaceae bacterium
AGAGTAGAGAGTAGAGAGTTAAATTTATCTATCCTCTATCCTCTCTCAACTCTCTCCTCTAAAATTTGTGTTATTGGTTTTAGGTGAAAGCAGACAGCCATTCCGATTTTCGGAGTGGCTGTTTTTTTTGCGCGTGGCAAGTTGCTTACTGAGTTTTTGCCACCACCGCCATTACCCCTCAACCCCCTTCAGGGCAGGGCTGTTAAGTTCTCATGTAAGAAAGATGTTCTTTGATATTTTGGCCAAAGATAATTTGGGCGTACTTGATGGAGTCATGGACGTGTTTGCGCAGAAAATTGAGGGCAATGGTCGTTGAGACAGCCATAAGGACGGCTCCAGTGGGGTGTTTTATCTGGTTCTTGCCTTCCTGTAAAATCACATCTTTTACCCAATGCACCCGATTCTCGATGCCCCAGTGACCACGAATACCGACCAGAAGGGCCTCGGCTGTCCGCGTGACCAGATCACTAATGCGGTAAGAACAACAACGACTTATAACCGGATTTAGCCCCCTACGCCGGGTTGTACTGGTTTTTTCAATGATAATAAAGCGGTGCAGATTTTGCCACTTTTTTCGTAAAACAGCCTGATTCACCCCATAAACCTTGATCTGCCAGTTGGTGGTTCGGCCATGCTGGCGATCGACCATCGTATAGCTATCCAGGGGGGACTCCGTAGCCTGGGCCTGTTGAATAGCCTGGTAGAGGGTCTTAGCGTTGGTCTTGACCTGAATCACGTAATGATTGCCAGTGCTACTAATCAGGGCCACTGTTTTTTTTGAATATGCAGTGCATCTAAGGTGATAATCACCCCTTTGTCCTTCAAAAAAGGCAGTAAGGAACGCAGAATCTCCCCCTGGCCGTGTTTCTTATTGCGGTAGTCGGCCAGTAGATGGACTAAGCCTGTTTTTTGACAAAACAAACTAACAACTGTACTGAAATTCTGGGCACTGTCCTGACAATGACTCAGGGTTGATCTTAAGGATTTGCCATCCCCGCTTAGCCAATCGTAGGGCAGTAGGTTCTGAGTGCTGGCCCACTGATTGAAGTGGGCGATGACTTGAGGCTTGTCTGAATGGGTGAGAATTTGCCAAAACGTGACGTGACTGGGAATGCCGTGTTTCAAGCTAAAAAAGGCCGTAAAATAAGCCCCATTTGCCTGGGCAAATCGGGGCGATGGCCCAGTAGCCCTGATAGCCACTGGCAACGCCTAAAAAGATCATCCACAGCACCGTGTCTAATTCATAACGCTGGCCCTGATCCCGGCGAAAGTCAGGGATACTTTTGAAGAGCTCATCTAAGCTCATATTCCAAATATTATTTGGTCAAAACTACTCGAAAAATAGAACTTAACAGCCCTGCCCCTTTAGGGGGTTGGGGGTATCTTCAGGCGAGGTAATTTGGATTTCTGGATAAGCTCCAAGTAAAAAACAGAAAGCGTTCAGCGAATGGCCGACCCGCGCAGGGCATCCCGTATTTCGGTGAGCAGCACTTCTTCTTTCGTTGGTCCTACTTCGAGTACGTCGGGCGCGGCGGCCTTGCGGGTCATCAGCCGGTTGACCGCTTTGATAATCCAGAAAATAATGAAAGCCAGGATGATAAAGTTGAGGACTTCGGTCACGAAGTTGCCCCAGGCGAAAACCGGCCCAAGTTTTCGGGCGTCAGCCAGCGCCAGGCCCGTGGTCACCTTATCGGAAAGGGGCACGTACAGGTTGCTGAAATCAGACTGGAAGGCGATGCCAATGAGCGGCATAATCAGATCCGTGACGGCCGAGTCCACGATTTTGCTGAAGGCAGCCCCGATGATGACCCCGATGGCGAGGTCCATCACGTTGCCCCGCATGATAAATTCTTTGAATTCCTTGAGCATGGCTAATTGGGTTTAGGGTAGAAGTAAAAATGGGAAAGTAAACTTGAATCATTCAGAACGTGTACAAAAATCCGATACCCGACACAAAACTTACCTGAGTAGCCGGACTTTTACCGGCCGGTGTCAGGGCCTGGTCGTAGAGAATGATGGTATTGAGATTGACGTTGAAATAGCGCCCGATTTTAGCCGCGACAATGGCATCGAGCCGGTTAGCAATCGCCGCCAAATCGGCGTAGTCAGCAAACGCCTGATAGCGGAGTTTCAGATTGAGATTTTTAACCAGTTCACGATCGAAGTTGGCCAGTAGCTGAAAGCCCAATTGATTACGTACATTTTTGCCCAGTTGGGCCGGAAACAGCGGCAGCAGCGCATCATCGGCCACGATGGTCTGGCGCAGGGCACCAATGCCGAATTGCAGCGAAAAATAAGCCACGGGTTTGTACTCAAAACCCACCGACTCGGTGAATTGAGCGGGCGAAAACAAACCCGAAATCCGCGAGCGAATCTCCGCACCCTGCGCATTGGTGGTGTAGATGTACCCCGGGGCAAACTGGCTCAGGAAATTAACTCCGGCGAAAAGATTCCATTTGGGGTTTTTCAACTGCCGCCCGTATTTGGTGTCGAACAGAATAACGTCAATATTTTTCCGGGTCGATTGTCCTTCAATTCGCCCCAATCCGTACTGAATTTGCAGGGCATTCGTCCATTCGTTGCGGTCGCGTTTGTAGTTGGCATTGGCTTTAAGGGCAATCAGCAGGGCGTTGGCCCCGAGGGCACCGGTTCGGTCTTTCCAGGCACCATTGAAACTCGACAGATTGAAGGTTGCCCCAAACTGCGCGTCGCGCTTCCAGTAGCTGGTGTCTTTCAGGGTCAGAAGGCGCGTTGTGTCGGGCGACGGGTTCTGAGCAATGGCCAGTTGGCCGAGCAGCAGGGTAAGTAAAACAGCAAAGGCGGACTTCTTCATGGAAATCGGAGGGTTTGGGCAGGGAAAGTTAAGCGAGTGATCCAAAGAGAACAAGCCTATCTACTCAATTCGAAGTCGTTTAAACCGGTAGTCCGTGAAATTGTTTGTAGAACCAGCCTTGAAGCACTTGACGAATTCAAATCGAGTAGCACATAAAATCCACTTGCCGGGCGTTTGAAGGGAAATAGACTCTATGAAAATTCTCGTCTTTTTGATCCTGCTCATCAACGTTAACCCCGTAATGGCAGCCACGCAATTAAACCTGGCAGATTCGCTCAACCGGGTTATTGTCCTGGAAACCACGCCCTGCTACGGCACCTGCCCGGTACAAAAACTTGAAATTTTTGCCGACGGACAAGTTCACTATCAAGGCATTGCCAATACCGAGCGGCAAGGGGAGTACCGTTTAAAATTGCGTCCGTCGGCGTTGAAGGCCCTGCAGAAATGTTTTCGGGACGCACGGTTTTTCGAGTTTAAAGATAGCTATCAACAGAAAGTCAGCGATTTACCCAGCACGTACCTGACGTTTTCGGAGGAGGGTCGTACCAAAACCATTCTTGATTATTACGGTACGCCCGAGGCGATCAAACAACTCGAAAACGAGGTGCTCGCGTTGTTGAAGCGCAAGGGTTGGCGTAAAGTAGAGAAATCCTGAAAAGCAAAAGCGCCCCCTGGAATTCCCAGAGGGCGCTTTTTTAAGCAAACAAATAATTCAAAGATTAACCACCGATGGCAATCCGCTTAAACGCAGTTACCGTCAAGCCTTTTTGCGTTTGCTCCAGCAATTGGGCGATGGTCAGGTTGCCATCTTTCACGAATTGCTGAGCCAGCAAGGTGTTTTCTTTGTAGAATTTCTCCAGCTTACCCAGCGCAATTCGCTCCAGCATGGCTTCAGGCTTGCCCTCGGCGCGGGCCTGTTCTTTGCCAATTTCAATTTCACGCTCGATCGTCGAGGCATCCACGCCGGTACGATCCACCGCCACCGGCTTCATCGCAGCAATCTGCATGGCAATGTCTTTACCAACCTCGCTCACGTCGGCACCGCCGACATTACTTAAACCAACCAGAACGCCCAGTTTCTTGTTGGAGTGAATGTACGCAATCACCTGATCGGCGGTCAGGTTTTCGTAGGCGGCCACTTCGATTTTCTCACCGATTTTCCCGATCAATTCAATGATGTGTTCCTGCGCACTACGGCCATCCGGCATTTGCAGCGCCAACAGACCGTCCCTGTCGGCTGGATTTTGGGCTATCGCCGCTTCCAGCAGGGCCTGAACCAGATTCTGGAAATCGGGTACTTTCGATACGGGTTCCGTTTCGCAGGCGAGCGCGATGAGCTTGCCATTGGTGCCATCTTCGCTGATTTGGGTCAGTACGTTGCCTTCGGATACGGCGTTGTCAGCACGCTTAGCGGCTACTTTCTGACCTTGCTTGCGCAGAACATCTACGGCCTTGTCAAAATCACCATCGGCTTCGGTGAGCGCCTTTTTGCAGTCCATCATCCCTGCGCCGGTCATCTGGCGGAGCTTGTTTACGTCGCTTGCAGTAATTGCAGCCATCGGTTTTGGTAGTAAAATGTTGATTGGATTTATGCCCTCCGGCCACCAAAAGGGCTTAAAACAACGGGCAGTAAATTGCCGGGGCCGAAAAATAAATAGCCCACAGATTTTGGCTATGGGCTATTCGGTTATCAAAACAAAACTCTGTAGATCAACGAATTAAGCCTCGCTTTTGTCTTCAGCCACGGGTGCCGCCGCCACGGGTGCGGTTTCCTCAACCGCCGCCGGTATGGTATCGACGGCCCGCTTGGCTTCTTCTTCCTCCTGAAGACGGACGTCGTCTTTATCCTGTTTCCGCTCCATCAATCCTTCTTCAATGGCTTTGCCAATGGCGAGGGTGATGATCGAAATGGATTTGTAGGCGTCGTCGTTGGATGGGATCGGAAAATCAACCAGTTCGGGGTTCGAGTTGGTATCGCACATGGCAAATACGGGGATGCCCAGACGGTGCGCCTCGGCAACCGCAATGTGTTCCCGCTTCACGTCAATCACAAATAGCGCGGCGGGCAGGCGGGTCAGATCGGACACACCACCAAGTAGTTTGTCGAGTTTTGTGCGTTCCCGATCCATCATCAGGCGTTCGCGTTTGGCCAGGTTATTCACCGTCGTCTCGTCCTTGAGCATTTTGTCGATGGTCGACATTTTCTTCAACGACTTGCGAATCGTCGCAAAATTAGTCAGCATACCCCCCAACCAACGTTCGGTCACGAAGGGCATTTTGAGCCGACGGGCTTCTTCGGCTACAATTTCCTGGGCTTGCTTTTTCGTCGCGACAAACATCACCTTACGACCCGAGCGAACGATGGATTTCATCGCATTGGATGCTTCTTCCAGCGCCGCCAATGATTTGTTGAGGTCGATGATGTGGATACCGTTCTTCTCCATGAAGATGTACGGCGACATCCGGGGATCCCACTTACGGGTAAGGTGACCAAAATGTACGCCTGCGTCGAGCAGGTCTTTATATTCTAATTGTGCCATTTGGGGTTGGTTGAACGAAGTGAAAAATTGCGCTTAAACCGGCACCGGACACAGTAAGCCAGATTCAGAGGCGTCGGCCTTCGCCCCGGGTGACCGGGAGTTTAAACGGTTGGCCCCCCGGGCATAACCCCTAAAATTTAAGTTTGGCGAA
>JAJAZB010000231.1 GCA_026785975.1 Cytophagaceae bacterium
CCGCCCCGACGAAAGGCACGGCGTTACTCTGGGGTTTTTCGTCAGTGTCCGCTTTTATCGGAGAAATGGCGTACGAACGAGTTCTGATCTTTTTGAAACGTAATCCCAGCGGCTCAAGCAGTTCCTGCAAGGTGCGGGCCAGGGGTTGGGCGTACAGATTGCGCGACCCTTCGACCCATTTGCCCAACATCAGTCCGTTGCTGTGAATGAACGTCACGTCGTAATGTTCGCCCAGATCGTGCAGGACGTCAGACAAGGCGCGGCTTGCCTCGGGCCGGGCTGGAGGCCGGGGAATCTGCCGGGCCTCGTGCCGGACCGCAGTAAGTTCCTGCCCCGAAGAGGCAAGGGCAACACTGCAAAAAAAGAAGGTAAAAATGCCATTTTTGCAGGCGCACAGTAGAAGTCTTGGGATCATCGTCTGGGGCAATTAGAAATTAGTTGTGAATAGAATGGGGAAAGGGTCGCTCATGGCCTCCGAAACCGAATGGTATTTTCCTGCCGCTCGTAGGTCAGGTCGAACGATGCCGCCACGGCGTCAACGATATCGTCGGCATTTTTCACGAACACCGTACCCTGCAATTGAAGTTGCTTCAGCGCGGGATCGTCAAATTTTATCGTCAGGCCGTAAGTGTCTTCGAGCATCCGGGCGATGTCGCCCAGGGGGGTGGCATCAAACACCAGCCGCTGCTCCGTCCAGGCCAGGTACCGCTCGGGCCGCACGGTGGGCAGTAGTTGGGGCGGTGCCGAAGCCCGCGCCACGGCCACCTCACCGGGCTTCATCGTCAGGGTTTTTCCGGCAGAATTATGGAGTTGAACCTTACCCTCGGCCAGAATGACCTGAATTTCGTTCCGACGATGGCGGAGGTTAAATTTCGTACCCAGCACGATCAGGTCGGTGCTACCCGCGTGGGCCACAAAGCGGGCGTAAGCCCCTTGCAAGGGTTTTTTCTGGATTTCAAAAAAGGCTTCCCCGTCGAGCCACACTTCGCGGGTGTTCTGGTTGTCCCAGTGACTGGCGAAACGCAGACTCGTGTTGCCGTTCAGCGACACGATCGACCCGTCGGGCAAGGCTACCGTGCGGGTTTCTCCGTAGGCCGTTCGGATTTCCGTTTGCCGCTGCATCAACCCGTACCAGCCCCCAATCCCCGCCAGCACGAAAACCGCCACCGCCGCCGCCACCCGCCAGGCCACCGGGCCAAAAGCCAGTACCCGGCCCAATTGCGGTTGCCGACGGGCGGATATGGTGGTCCACATGGCATTCATCGCATCGGTCGAGGGTAGTTCAGCCTCGAAGCGGAGCGAATGCACCAGTTTACGGGCTTCGCCGACCACCGCCACTTTTTCGGGGTGAGCCGTCAGCCAATCCTGCCAGCGGGCCGAACGCTCGGGAGTTGGGTCGAGCACCCAGACAATGAAGGCATCGTCAGCGGCGAAATCCTCAGCCTGGTAACCGGAGTAGTGATTCATGGGGCGAAAAGAAGGCGAACAGGCGACCTTCAGGGGAAAGAGGCCCGGCACCCAGAGTTTCCACCTCCGCGATAAGAAAATTTTTACGGGTTTTTTTATTCGCCGCTCAAAAGGTCAGGAGCAGACTTGAAGCGAGCAAGATTTTCTTCATAGAAAGCAGCGCCCGGTACACAAAATTGTAGGACACGCCGGGGCTGATGCGCATCAGCGAGGCAATTTGGTCGTAGTCGAGATTTTCGTAAAACCGGAGGTACAGCGCTTCCTTCTGACGCGGAGGCAGTTGGCCAAGCGCCGCGTTTAACCGCTCAACCTGGTGTTGATCCATCTCCTCCTGCATCCGTAGGGCCTGTACATCGAGCGTTAGTTCAAAATCGTGGTCGTCGGTCAGTTCGATCACGGTGGCCTGCCGGGCGAGTCGCCGCACCAGATCGTTGCGCAGGGCAGTGCCCAGATAAAACCGGACGGATTGCACGGGCTTCAGCGAAAAGCGTTTGTCCCACAGGCTCACAAACAAATCCTGGATGCAATCGCGCACCAACTCTTCCTGACGGCAAAATTTCACGCCGTAACTGTACAGCCCTGGCGTAAATCGCCGGTACAACTCTTCGTACGCCAGTTCGTCCCCCCGCCGAAAGGCGTCCCAGAGGGGGCTATCTTCCAGGGAACGGGGGGGTGAAGTCATTCGTTTTTGGGGCTGTTACCCATGAACTTGCACCGAGGGGAGGCGGTTCGTTATTTTTCATTGCCCTAAAAAGTGGTTTGACGGGGTGACCCAGGCGGTTAATCTTTTGAACTGCAAAAAAATTCTGGGTTTTCGTAACCAAAACTTAATCGCTGGGTGGTCCCGTCAAACCGCTTCTCAAACTTCAAACCTTCAAACTATTTCTCCAACTTCGTTAGCCGCAGTGCTACCTCGCCTTTACCCGCCGGGCCGCGTAATTCGTACAGGCCAGCGGGGTGCGTTCGGGTGAATTCCTGGAAGATTTGCCCCGTCAGGACATTCACCCATTCTTCGCGGTACTTGCCAGCGGGCAACACCACATCGCCCGTGGCGGTGGCGGTACCTTCAAAATAAACGGCGTATTGCCGGTTGGCGGCCAGCGTGGCGGCGGCCAGCGTGTAAGTTCGTGTGCCGGTGGGCGTGTGGCGCAACCAGTCGCGTTGGGGTTGCAGGGCGACAAAATTCAGTGAATTCATGAAGTTTTTCAATACCTTCAACTGGCTGCGAAGCGCCGCACTTCCGCCACCGGGCGCTTTGGGACTGGGGGTGCCGCCGCGTTCGTCTTCGGTAGTAAACGAGTAGTCGAGGTTGTTGAAAAGCGCTCCACCGGCCAGCAAAAACCGCCAGGCCTGCCGCCGGTACACCGAATCGGTGGTGCCGTTGAACCCCGTTTCGTCCAGACCAATTGCCCGGTTTAGGCCCTGGTTTTCCAGTGCCGCTTCGGGGAAACCGTAGTGGAAATGAAAAATTGAAACCTGCGGATCGGGATTCGTAATCTGGTGACGAAAATTACTGATGCTCTGCGCGATCAGGTGTTTTTTGGGCAACGCTTTTTCTTCCTCCACGACAAACGACGCCACTTTGCGCTGCCAGTCCAATGAAGCCGGGCTGGCCGTTTCGATGACCTGGTGCCAGCTTTCGGCGCCGGGTTGTACCGGGTCGGTTTGCTTCAGGCCCCGCTCCACGATGACGCCCTTCTCGGCCCAGGGTTCGTTTTGAAGCTCAAAAAATACGTTGTCGAAACCATTCAACTCGCGCACCAGTTTGCGAACCAGTTTTTCCTGGTAATCCAGTAGATTACCGTTGTGGAGCGTTTGGGCGTTGTCTTTGGCCACCGAATCTATTTTGTTGACGTTGTTGAAGATATGAAACGGACTGCTCAACCAGCCGTCTTCGGAGTAGTGGGCGGTAAAAAACGTCACTTCCACGACGATACCGCGCTGCCCCGCTTCGGTCACAAAATCCTTGAGCCGGTTGAAATACGCCTCGTCCCACTGATCGAGGTCAAACTTGTTGCCGCCCCGGTGGTACCCCCGGCTGTAGGCATCGGCGTCGGCCCGTTTCCAGGGGGCCACGAAGCGATTGGGCTTCGGCCCGAGGGTGTTGTTGGGGATGTTAAAATCCCCCAAACCGGGCGATTCCGTGTAGGCCCCCGTGAAAATCCGGGTGTAATTGAGTCCTTTGTCGGCCAGTTCGTCGAGGTAGGTTTTGTAGTCAAAATCCAGGTTGAGCACAGCGCCGTAGTGTTCGGCGGAGGTAATCAGCACGGTTGGTTTTTCCCGAAACAGAAAATAATGCGGGTTTTGGGGATGAAGTTGCAACGGTGCTCCGGCCGGAACCGGCTGGGCGTTGGCGGAACCGGTAACTAGCGTTAAAAAGGCAAAAGCGATTTTTTTCATACGTGTTATTTTTTTGCTGGTACTCAATTTTGGTGAAGTGAACGGGCTTGAAAGATGTAAACTTCCATCAAAAACAGCGCGAAACCCGTATCTTGCTCCTTCAATTTGCCCCTCTTCACGCCATGTTTGTTCGTCGCCATTTCCTGTTGTTCGTGGCCTTGCTGGCCATTGTTTTTGCCGTTTTCAAAGGCGCTACCGTTTGGCAGCGGGAGCCAGCCCAAGCGACGAATAGTCCCGGTACGCCCAGCGACGAATTCCGCAAGTACTGGTTTGCCGGTAAAGCCGAACTCAGTAGTTATACCCTCGACCAGGTGCAATACGGACACCCCAATCCGGGCGAGGCTGTACTGATTTTTGTCACCGAAGATTTCCGCACCGACCGACAAGTCAAGCTCGAATCGAAAGATCGCGGCAAAGCAACGACGGTACTCAAACTGAACGCCGTGCGCAAATTTGTCACCGGTATTTACGACTATTCGGTGATGACCTCCGTATTTACGCCCGTTGAAACGCGGCTGTTTCCCCACGCCCTCAAAGCTACCGCTTCCGTGCAGGAATGGTGCGGACAAACCTACCAGCAACTCAATCTGCGCGGTCGGCAGTACCACGTAACCGGCCATTCCTACTTTGAAAAAGAAGCCGACGACGAACGCCGTTTTGACCGGGCCTGGCTCGAGGATGAACTCTGGACGCGCCTGCGCCTTGACCCCGAGAGTTTGCCCGTTGGTGATGTGGAGGTTGTACCCAGCCTGCTTTTTAGCCGATTGAAACATCAACCCCTGAAACCCGAAGCCGCCCGCGCGTCGCTGGCCGACTCGACGTTTCAGGGGTTGAACCTGCGGGCTTACACGCTCGTCTATCCGGCGTTGTCGCGACGATTGATTTTGTTTTTTGAACGGGCGTTTCCGCACCAGATTATGGGTTGGGAAGAGACGTCGGTTGCCAACGGCAAATCCCTGACGACCCGGGCCGTGCGCAAAAAAACATTGAAAATAGATTACTGGAATCATAACCATCCGGCGGATCAGGCGTTACGGGATAGTCTGGCGCTTCGCTGATTTTTGAACCTCCAACCCCCTGAAGGGGGTTGGAGACGATCCGCCGCACGGTTCAACCGCCAGTAAAGCCTGGTTTTCAATGGCTTCTTTAAGATTTCAACCTCGTAAAAATCCCCCGATTGGCCCATGCTCCCCGTTTCGCCAATTACCGTGTTGAAAGTTTCCGGCGATGAGGTCACCGAGCAGCCCGATTTGCTGGCGGTGGAGGAACCCCTCGAAGTCCGGCTGGGCTACGGCCCGGCGAGCGACCGACAGCAACGCAGCCTGTCCGTAACGATGCGGACGCCCGGCCACGACGAGGCGTTGGTGCTGGGTTTTTTGCTCACTGAAGGCATCATCAATCATCCGCAACAGGTACGCGCCATCCGCCACTGTCAGGATACCGGGCGGCAACAGGCCCAAAACGTAATCCGCGCCGAATTGGAGCCGGATGTAGCCGTAGCCTGGGAACGCCTTGAGCGGCATTTTTACACCTCATCGAGTTGCGGGGTCTGTGGCAAAGCGTCGATCGAGGCTGTTTACGCAACATCCTGCGCTGTTTTGCCCCCGGCCCAAGCCCTCTTCAACCCGGATTTACTCCATCAATTACCCCAGCGCCTGCGCCTGCGGCAAGACGTTTTTTCGCACACGGGTGGCCTTCACGCGGCCGGTCTGTTCGACACCGATGGGCAGATTTTGCTGCTGAGTGAAGACGTAGGTCGGCACAACGCGCTCGACAAACTCATCGGGGCGGCGGCGTTGCGGGGCTGGTTGCCGCTCCACCGGTACGGCCTGCTGGTGAGTGGCCGGGCCAGTTTTGAGTTGGTACAAAAAGCGTTGATGGCCGGGCTACCCCTGCTCGCCGCCGTGGGTGCGCCCTCAAGTTTAGCGGTCGATCTGGCCCGTTCGGCGGGCCAAACGCTGGTGGGTTTCCTGCGTGAAGGGCGGTTCAATGTGTACTGCGGTGCCGAACGGCTAACGCTGTCGGTGGTTTCCGCGTAACTGTTTTCTGTGATGAACAACTCTGAACCTTTGACTAATCGTAGCCCCGAAACCTTCACTGGCCTACGCCTGGCCGAGCCAGCTAAAACAGCGGCGGGCATCACGGCGGTGGTGTCGTCGTTCCGGCACATTTTAGGCGGCACCAACTTCTGGCGCGGCAATAAAGCCCTGCTCAAACTTAACCAAAAAGACGGCTTCGACTGTCCCAGTTGCGCCTGGCCCGACCCGGATGGCGCCCGGTCGCTGGTGGCTGAGTACTGTGAAAGCGGGGCAAAAGCCGTGGCCGATGAAGTGATGACTTCACACACGGCCTCGCCCGTGCTGTTTCAACGCTATTCGGTGGCTGAACTTTCCGGGAAATCAGAATACTGGCTTGGTCAGCAGGGACGGCTCACGCACCCGATGATCCGACGTCCGGGCGGTACCCACTACGAAAAAATCAGTTGGGCGGATGCGTTTCAATTCATTGGTCAATCGCTCAACGGGTTGGCTTCGCCCAACGAGGCGGTTTTTTACACCTCGGGCCGCACCAGCAACGAAGCCGCTTTTCTCTACCAGCTTTTTGTGCGGGCCTACGGCACTAACAACCTCCCCGACTGCTCGAATATGTGCCACGAAAGTACCACCGAGGCCATGACCGAAACGCTGGGCCTGGGCAAAGCCTCGGTGAAACTCGACGATTTTGAGAAGGCCGAGGTCATCGTGATTATGGGGCAAAATCCCGGCACCAACGCCCCCCGAATGCTCACCGCGCTGGAAGCAGGCAAACGCAACGGGGCCAAAATCATCGCCATCAATCCGCTGATTGAAACGGGTTTGCTGGCTTTTCGAAATCCGCAGGGCGTACACGACCTGCTCACCGGCGGCACCGACCTCAGCGATTTGTACCTGCAACTCCGCACGAACACTGATATGCAATTGCTCAAAGCGTTGATGAAATTGCTTCTCGACGCTGAAGCAGAGCGTCCCGGAGAAGTGCTGGATCAGGAATTTATTGCCCAAAAAACGACCGGTTTTTCCACGTTGAAAGACGACTTGGCCCGTTATTCCCTCGACGATCTGAGTGCGCAGTGCGGCGTATCCCTCGATCAACTTCGCGCCGCCGCTGACTTGCTGGCCCGTCACAAGCGCATTATTTTTTGCTGGGCAATGGGCCTCACGCAACACAAAAACGCGGTGCAGGGCATCCGCGACATCGTCAATGTACTCCTGCTGAAAGGCAGCATCGGGATTCCTGGTGCGGGCGCTTGCCCCGTTCGTGGGCATAGCAACGTGCAGGGGGATCGCACGATGGGTATTTACGAAAAACCCAAACCCGCTTTTTTAGATCAACTCAAGGAGGTTTTCGGCTTCGAGCCGCCGCGTGAGCCGGGATTCAGCACCGTTGAGGCCGTTCAGGCAATGCACAGCGGGCAGGCCAGGGTATTCTTTGGCTTGGGCGGCAATTTCGCTTCCGCCGTATCCGACACGGATTTCACGGCGGAAGCGCTTCGTCGCTGCGAACTGACGGTACAGGTTTCCACGAAGCTCAATCGCAGTCACCTCGTCACCGGCAAAACCGCGCTGATTCTGCCCTGTCTGGGCCGGAGCGACGAAGACCACCAAGCCAGCGGTGAACAATTTGTGACGATGGAAAACACGACCGGCGTCGTACACCAGTCGAACGGTGCGCTCAAGCCGCCCTCAGAGCATCTGCTGAGCGAACCTGCCATCCTGGCCGGTTTGGCCAAAGCAACCCTGGGCGCGAATACGCCCGTGGTCTGGGACGAATTGGTCGGCAACTATGATCGCATCCGCGATTTGATTGAGAAAACCCTCCAGGGTTTTGAAAATTACAACGAGCGGGTGCGGCAACCGGGTGGTTTTTATTTGCCCAACGCCACGCGACAGGGTCAGTTTGGTACTCCCGATAAAAAAGCAAAGTTTACGATCAATGAACCGGATGTTTGGCAATTGGCCGAAGGGGAGTTTTTGTTGATGACGGTTCGTAGCCACGACCAGTTTAACACCACGGTGTACGGCCTCAACGACCGGTACCGGGGCGTGTTCAACGAGCGTCGGGTGCTGTTTATGAATGCAGCCGACATCCAGGCGGCGGGCCTGCAAGCCTACCAGGTTGTTGATTTACACAGCCACTACCCGGATGCCAGTGGTGTTCCACAACGGCGCACAGCCCGGCGGTTCATCGTGGTGCCCTACAATATTCCCACGCGTTGCCTGGCCGCCTACTTTCCCGAAACCAATCCGTTGATCCCCATCGACCAGTACGCCGAACGCAGCCAAACGCCTATTTCCAAATCCGTGCGGGTGACGGTTGCGGGTCTTAGAACGGCTGAAGGTCAGGCCGAAGTAGCCCAGGTTATTCTGGAATAATGCTTTTTGGCGGGAATTTGGGGTCCGACGGAACGTCGGACTGCTTCACGTACCTTTTCAAAATCCTAAACCACTTCAAAGCAAAATTTGCATTATTTTGTCCTGTAAAACGACTTACCCGGATTGGCGTATGAGCCTGTTGCCTCAAGATTTTGAGTCGGAAGCGGAGGCTTGACGAGCCTTGCAGACGGGGCACGAAGCGGCTCTGCGCTGGCTGATGCTGCGGTACGTGCCCTGAGCTACGGGGCCTAGCGCGGGCCGAAATCCGGCACGAACGCCGCATCGAACTGGCCGGGGAGGGCCTGTACTACTTCGACCTCCGGCGCTGGCGCACGGCGGAAAAAGTGCTGCCCGGCGACGTGTTCAACGTCAAAGGCCAGCGCATCGCCACGCGGCGCTTCGACGGTGCCCGCGATTACCTCTGGCCGATTCCCTCGGTGGCGATTCAGTTGAACCCGGCCCTGAAGCAGAATCCTAATCACAACAAATGAGGGTGGAAGCCCCCGTCACGCGCTGCACCAAAACCCCCTGAAGGGGGTTGGGGGTGGTCCGCCACGCGGCTACACCGGCGTTACGTTCAGCAGAAGTTCCCCTTTTGGTCGGAGCGTCACGCTGGCGTGCGGGTGAACTTCCTGGTGCGCCGTGGCGAGCGAAAAATCAAACTGACGGACGAGAATTGCCAGGAGCAACTGCATTTCCATCAACGCAAAATTATTGCCGATGCACAAACGCGGCCCGCCGCCAAACGGAATGTACGCGTAAGGATGGCGTTCGCGGATGCGTTCGGGTAAAAAATGGTCGGGGTGAAAAGCGTTGGGAAAGGCCCACCGGGCCGGGTCGCGGTGCAGCAGGTACGGGCAAACCAGCACGTAGGCGTTGGTATCGACGGCGTACTCGCCGAACGAATCCGGCCCGAGCGAGCGACGACTGATCACCCAGGCGGGCGGGTACAGGCGCATCACTTCCTGAACGACCTGCATCGTGTATTTCAATTCGCGCACGTGTCCATAGCCGGGTAGTTCGGTCGTGCCCACCACATCGAGTACTTCCTGGCGAAGTTGCCGGGCTATTTCGGGATTCTGGGCCAAAAGATAAAGCGCCCAACTCATGGCCACCGCAGTGGTTTCGTGCCCGGCCATAAATATCGTGGTGACTTCATCGCGTAGTTGCTGGTCGGTCATGCCCTCGCCGGTTTCTTCGTCGTGGGCGCGGAGCAGCATATCCAGTAAATCCTCGTGGTCGATATCGGGTTGGGTACTCAACTCGCGCCGACGGCTTTCGATGATTTCGTAAATAATGCCTTCGACCCGCTGCACCGAACGCTTAAACGCCAGATTGCGGGGCGTGGGGTATCGCAGGGGAATTCGGACGAAGCTGGTGAGTGTTTCGTTGGCAAACTCAATAATCGTGTTCAGCGATTCGGATATGCCCCGGAGTTGATGCTTCACGTCGGCCCCGAAAAGTGCTTTGGTGACAATGCTGAGCGTTACCTCCATGATATCCACCGACACGTTTACGGGCTTACCGGCCTTGGTTTTCGACCAACGATTCACCAGTTCCTGCCCTTCGGCGACCATCGTTTCGGCCAGCAGGGCCAGGCGTTGTTTATAAAAAGCGGGTTGGGCCAAACGCCGCTGCCGCCGCCAGAAATCGCCTTCGCTGTTGAGCAAACCATTGCCCAGGAAGAGTCCCAACACCCGGTAGCTTTCGCTTTTCCGGTAATTGCGGTTGTTTTCCTGCAATACGTGCTTGGCATCGTCGGGGTGAAGCAGTACGTAAATGTCGCGCCCCACCAATCGGGTTTTTACAATGCGCTCGTACTGCCGTTGCAGTCCACTCAAAAATTGGAGCGGGTCGCGGGTGAACTGGAGCGTATTTCCCACCAGAAACTGACCTTTGTGGGCGGGAATTTCCTTGATGTCTAATTGGGGATGGATTACGTTCATGGGAAAGGAAAATTGGCTACGTAAAGGTAACGCCCAACTTCGTCGTGTATATTGCCCGCGCTCCCTAAACTTTCGACCCGTCCGGCTGATTTTCAGCCGGAACCCCGTAGTTTTGCGGCTCTAAAAATCGACCTGGTTCCACATCCGTTATGGCTTCCCAAAAAATCACCTCGGCCCTGCTTTCGGTTTACCATAAAGACGGACTCGCCCCGCTGGTTCAACTCCTTCACCAACGCAGCGTGAAATTCTACTCGACGGGCGGTACGCAAAGTTTCATCGAACAGATGGGGATTCCGGTGACGCCCGTTGAGGAGTTGACCAGCTACCCGTCTATTTTTGGTGGGCGGGTTAAAACGCTGCACCCGAAGGTATTTGGGGGGATTCTGTACCGTCGTGATCACGATGACGACGTGCAGACGGCGGACGTTTATGGCATACCTGCCCTTGATTTAGTGGTCGTCGATTTGTACCCATTTGAGGAAACCGTGGCTTCGGGGGCATCCGACGACGAGATCATCGAGAAGATCGACATTGGTGGAATTTCCCTCATCCGGGCGGCAGCCAAGAATTTCCAGGATGTGCTCATCGTCAGTCATCGGGAGCAATATTCACAGGTTTTAACGATTCTGACGGAGAAGAACGGTGCTTCCGATTTGGAAGATCGTCGGCGGTTTGCGGTGGAAGCCTTCGGCGTCAGTTCGCACTACGACACGGCGATTCATGGCTGGTTTTCGGGGAAAAGCAATTCCGTTGCGGTCACCCAACTCCCCGCACACTCCGGCATTCCCGTGGCGCTCCGGTACGGCGAAAATCCGCACCAACAGGCCACGTTTTACGGCGACCTCGATGCACTCTTTGACAAACTCCACGGCAAGGAACTGTCGTACAATAATCTGGTCGACGTGGATGCGGCACTCCAACTGATTGACGAATTCAGTGGCCCCGCCGCCACGTTTATCATCATCAAACACACCAACGCTTGCGGCGTAGCTACGGCTCCAACGGTCCGGGAAGCCTACCTCAACGCCTTAGCCTGCGACCCGATTTCGGCCTTCGGTGGCGTGTTGGTAACGAACGGGAAGGTCGATTTGGCGGCCGCCGAAGAAGTGAACAAACTGTTCATGGAAATCCTCATCGCCCCCGACTACGACGAGGAGGCGATGGCGTTGCTGAAGTCGAAAAAGAATCGGATTTTGTTGAAACGAAAACCCGCCGAAATGGGCGGTAAAACGTTTAAAACCCTTCTCAACGGGGTGCTGGAGCAGGACAAAGATACCGTGACGGAAACCGCCGCCCAGATGCGCACCGTCACCGGAAAAGCCCCGACGGAGAGCGAGTTGCGGGCGCTGGAATTTGCCCTTAAAGTTTGTAAACACACGAAGTCCAACACGATTGTGCTGGCCAGGGAAAATCAACTGCTGGCCAGTGGCGTGGGCCAGACTTCCCGCGTGGATGCGTTGCGGCAGGCGATTGAGAAAGCGAAGAGTTTCGGATTTGATCTGAATGGCGCGGTCATGGCATCCGATGCCTTTTTTCCTTTCCCCGATTGCGTCGAGATTGCTCATCAGGCGGGTGTCACGGCGGTGGTGCAACCCGGCGGTTCAATCAAAGATCAGGCATCCATTGATTACTGCAATGCGCACGGCCTGGCGATGGTGATGACGGGCGTGCGGCATTTTAAGCATTGATGGGTTGGAGGGTTTGAACCGTCTGTTGTTTTTGACTTGTCACACCTTCAAACCGATCAAACCCTTTCAAACCTCGAACCCTTTTCATTCCTTCACGCCCATAAATTCCACTCCGGTGGGGTTGCCTTCGTCGTGGCGTACGGAAAGGATCCAGTTTTTAGGTTTCCCGGCCTGCCAGATCATCGTTTCGTAGGTGTATTGGCCCACCCGCGCACCGTTGAGCCAGAGTTCGTATTTCTGGTCGTCCATTTTCCGGGCTTCGACCCCTTCCAGCGTGTAGGGGCCTTTGCGAAAGCGGTCGTAGGTGAATCGGTATACTCCATCGCCGCGCACAACTTCCATCCAGGTGGAGGTTGGCGAGGCACACCGGATGGGGTCGGCTTCCACCCGGTAGCGGCCAGCGAGTACCCCGCCCGCCGGATTGACTTCGAGGGTTTCTTTTCGACACCCGGCCAGGCTGCCGAGTACGATTAGAGCAAGTAGTAATTTTCTCATGGCGAAAAATGGTTTTCTCAAAAGAGGAATTCTGATTTGCAATAGACACCAGAAAAAAGCAAAGGGTTGAAAAGGGTCTCAACTTTATTTTTTAAAGAGGCTTTCCACAAACGTCTTTTTGTTGAACACCTGCAAATCCTCGATCTTCTCGCCCACGCCGATGTACTTGACCGGAATTCGGAACTGATCCGAAATCCCAATCACGACCCCGCCTTTGGCCGTGCCGTCAAGTTTGGTAATCGCCAGTGCGGTGACTTCGGTGGCTTTAGTGAATTCCTGCGCCTGAATGAACGCATTCTGTCCCGTTGAGCCGTCGATGACCAGGAGCACCTCGTGGGGCGCGTCGGGCAGCATTTTCTGCATCACCCGCTTGATCTTCGTGAGTTCATTCATCAGGTTTACCTTCGTGTGCAAACGACCCGCCGTGTCGATAATCACCACGTCGGCCCCCTGCTCGGTGGCTTGCTTGACGGCGTCGAAGGCGACCGAAGCCGGGTCGGTGTTCATGCCGTGGTGAATCACCGGAATGCCGACCCGCTCGCCCCAAATGCGGAGTTGCTCCACGGCCGCCGCCCGAAACGTATCGCCCGCCCCGAGTATGACCTTTTTACCCGCTTTGTGATATTGGGAAGCCAGTTTGCCAATGGTCGTGGTTTTGCCCGCGCCATTCACGCCAACGACCATAATTACGTAGGGTTTCACGCCAACGGGCGTTTCAAAATCGCCCGAAATCCCCTCGGCTAACGCGCCGTTTTGAGAAAGTAATCCCGCAATTTCTTCCCGCAAAATACTGTCCAACTCGTCGGTGCCGAGGTACTTGTCGCGCTCCACGCGAGCCTCGATGCGCCGGATGATGTTGACGGTGGTTTCCACGCCCACGTCCGAACTAATCAGGATTTCTTCCAACTCGTCGAGTACCTCTTCATCTACTTTTGATTTCCCCACGACGGCCCGGCTGAGTTTGCCGAAAAAACTATCTTTCGATTTCTCCAGCCCTTTGTCGAGGGATTCTTTTTGTTCCTGCTCGACTTGTTCTTTTTTCTTGGTAAAAAAATCAAATAGGCCCATAGTTCAACCTCCCAAAGGAGGAATTAGGTAGTAAAAGCCGCTTGGAATTAGCGGCTTAGGCAACAAAACTACAACAAAAAAAGTCCTCCGGCGGCGATTGCGCACGGAGGACTTTTTCGGGATGATCCGGCAGAAATTAGCCTTTCAGCGCTTCCTGCACTTGATCGAGGGGAACAATTTCTTCCTTGAAGGTGTACGCGCCCGTCACCGGCGACCGCACGGCTTTGATGATCTTGGCGAAGTTTTTACCACCTTCTTTTTTCAGGGTTGCAACGACTTTCTTTGCCATGTTGGTTGTTGGTTATTGGTTAGTAAGTTATTGAATCGTTGGTCTGAATAACCAATAACTTATTAACTGAATTACTTAATTTCTTTGTGCGTGGTTTGGCGCTTCAGGTACGGGTTGTACTTTTTGAGTTCCAAACGGGCGGTGGTGTTCTTCCGGTTCTTCGTCGTGATGTACCGCGACATACCCGGTACGCCCGAGGTTTTTTGCTCAGTGCATTCCAGAATAACCTGAATTCTATTGCCTTTCTTTGCCATTACCGTATGAATTTTTCTAAACAGGATTGCAAAAGTAGGAAGTTTTTGACTGACCACAAATTTTGCAACGAAAGTTTTTGAAACTTTGCCCCGTGAAACCCATTCAATATCAGTACAGTCCCGAACACCACCAGAATTCCGACCCCAACAAGCACCGGCTCGAAGACCTGCGCTCGGAGGAAATGGTAATTTCGATGGGTCCGCAGCACCCGTCTACCCACGGCGTACTGCGGCTGGAGGTCGTCACAAACGGCGAACTCGTGGTCGATGTGGTGCCGCATCTGGGCTATTTGCACCGATGTTTTGAAAAACACGCCGAGTCGATGCCCTTCAATCAGGTGATTCCCTACGTCGATCGGCTGGACTACCTGGCCGCCATGAACTCCGAACACGTGTACGCGATGGGGGTGGAGCGGATGCTGGGGATTGAAAATCAGCTACCCAAACGCGTCGAGTACATCCGGGTTTTGGTGGCCGAACTCAACCGGCTGGCTTCGCATTTTGTGGCCATTGGCACCTACGCGCTCGACATGGGGGCGTACACGCCGTTTTTGTGGATGATGCGCGACCGCGAACACCTGCAACGGATGCTCGAATGGGTCAGTGGTGCCCGGATGCTCTACAATTACATCTGGGTTGGCGGGCTTTTCTACGACTTGCCGGTGGGGTTTGAAGAACGTTGCGGGCAGTTTATCAGCTACCTCAAACCCAAGTTGGTGGAGTTGCAACAGTTGGTGATTGAAAAC
>JAJAZB010000232.1 GCA_026785975.1 Cytophagaceae bacterium
CTGCCATACTTCGTCGCTGAGGTGGTGCAGAGAATCCATCACCTGTTTTTCAGTTAACTGGTACTTCAGTTCAGACAAGAACATCCCCCTGGACTTCACGTTGCTATCGAGTAATTGAGGGATAAAGGAAGCCCGGTTGCGTAGCAATAACGGGCGGAAAGCAATGAAATACTGGAGTTGATGGTTGCGTATATCGCTTTGCAACGGCCAGTGTACTTGCCGGAGAACCTGGGCCGCTTGTTCAGGCAAGTCACTTTTGAGCAGGTCTACGCCGTCCGGAAATGGGGCAATCGATGCCGCCCGGAATTCACTTAGGTATCCCAGCAGAAGAATTCGATTCCGGGCATCGAAGCCGATCAGAGGCGCAATCAGACCTTTCAGAGCCGGAGCGTGTTGAGTTAATAAATCATGTAAGTCGGAGGGATGATTCAGTAGCTGGTAAAAACGGGCTTCGTTGGCAATGCCAAACGTATCGTACCGATCTGGAAAGTAAGGTTGCTTGATGAACCACCTCCCCGCTTCCCAGTAAGCCAGAAAACACTGATTTTGTGAACGCTCCGAGGATACGTTCTGGGTTCGCAAAATAGGTGCTTCTTGCCTATCGGCGTGTTTATGCCTGATCAGGTAACGAACCAACTGGTGAGCGGTGAGCAACAGCATACACTTAATTCTCGATTACGACAAAGGCAACTTACGAGTGTGCTTGGAGGTTACTGTATGGGCACAGTCTCTATCTGTGCAAGTTCCATCCGGGGCCTGTTCGCCATAGACCGTTTCGCGGAGTCCTTCCCGGATGCTTACAAAATCGCTAATTGGCTTAGGTTTAGCGAATACTTTTACTTGGTCAGTTAAAAGCCCATTAGCATTCATTTTACCAAATTCCCGTTTTTCGAAGAAATAGACATTAGCCTTAGCTAAAATATCGATTGTATTATCCCGGAACGTGAACCTGTTCGGGTCAGAAATACGCCGCAACACATGAACCGAGTACCCCCTCACCGATTGATTTGCACCATCAGGATTGGTCTTACCTTCCAGATAAATAGCGTAGAAATCTTCATCATCCCCAATATTACCCAGAAGTGCTTCCAGGACTTTTTTGTGAGGCGATTTCGCTAAACGAATATCCGTTAAAATAAGGCGACCATCAGCAGAGGTGTCGCCTTTTTTACCTATAAATTTTACCTCCTCCAATGGAGCAGATTTCCGGTTTGATTCGTCGTACATGGTTAGTTGAGATTAAGAGTTATGGGATATGAGGCGCAAGTTTGCAGATAATTTTCCACTTCCACAACGGGAAAAACACCCTTTTTTCAAAAAATCCAGGGGTATTTTTCCCGGTTCGCGCACTTACCCTGGCCGGCCTGCCCAACGTTCGGCAAGATTTCCCTATTTTGCGCCCTACTTTCTTCTAAACCCCACTCATGGCAGAACTCAATCTCCGCTCGCAACAATGGTTCGGCAAGACCGGCAAAGACGGTTTCATCTACCGCGCCTGGATGAAAAACCAGGGCTTTCCCCACCATGAATTTACCGGCAAACCCGTCATCGGCATCTGCAATACCTGGTCGGAGGTAACGCCCTGCAACGCCCACTTCCGCGAGTTGGCCGAGTCGGTCAAGCGCGGCGTGTGGGAAGCGGGCGGGTTTCCGCTCGAATTTCCGGTGATGTCGCTCGGCGAAACCGTCATTAAACCCACCGCGATGCTCTTCCGCAACCTCGCCAGCATGGACGTGGAGGAGAGTATCCGGGGCAATCCCTTCGATGGCATCGTGCTGATGTGCGGCTGCGACAAAACCACGCCTTCGCTCGTGATGGGTGCGGCGAGCGTCGACCTGCCCACCATCGTGCTCTCGGGCGGGCCAATGCTCGCCGGGCAGTACCGGGGCCGCAAAATTGGCACTTCCGATATCTGGCGTTTTGCCGAAGAATTCAAAACCGGGGCACTTTCGCAGGAAGAATTCATTTTTGCCGAAGCCTGCATGGCCCGCAGCGCCGGGCATTGCGCCGTGATGGGTACGGCCTCGACGATGGCCTCGATGGTCGAATCGCTCGGCATTACGCTGCCCAACAACGCCAGCATCCCCGCCGCCGACTCGCGCCGGAAAGTCATGGCGCACCTGACTGGTAACCGTATCGTGGAGATGGTAAAAGAAGACCTGACGATGTCGAAAATCCTGACGCGGGAAGCCTTCGAAAACTGCATCATGACCAACGCGGCCATCGGTGGTTCGACCAACTTCGTGATTCACCTGCTGGCCATCGCCGGGCGTATCGGCGTCGACCTCAATTTGGAGGATTTCGACCGGCTCTCGGCGCACATCCCGTTCATCGCCAACGTGCAGCCTTCCGGCGAGCACTTTTTTGAAGATTTGTACTACGCCGGTGGCCTTCCGGCGGTAATGAAGGAACTGGAAAAATTCCTCCACCTCGACGCCCTCATGGCCAGCGGGCTGTCGATGGGTCAGGTGATCGAGAACGCGCAGTGTTACGACCGCGAAATCATCGCCACCGTGGATGCACCCTTCAAGCCCAACACCGGCCTGGTGGTGCTGAAGGGGAATTTGGCCGAAAATGGAGCCGTTCTGAAACCCTCGGCGGCCAGCGAACACCTCATGCAGCACACGGGCCGGGCCGTCGTGTTTGAGGACATCGACGACATGAAAGCCCGCATCGACTCCCCCGACCTCGACGTGGATGAAACCTGCGTACTGGTACTCAAGTATGTAGGCCCACGCGGCTACCCCGGTATGCCCGAAACCGGCAACATGATTTTGCCGAAAAAGCTGCTCGAAAAGGGCATTCACGACATGGTACGCATCAGCGACGGGCGCATGAGTGGCACCGGTTTTGGCACGGTGGTGCTGCATATTTCGCCCGAAGCGGCCATCGGTGGTACCCTCGCGCTGGTGCAAAACGGCGACCAGATTACCCTCGATGTCGCCAACCGCAGCCTCCACCTGCACGTTTCGGACGAGGAACTCGCCGTCCGTAAGCAAGCCTGGATTCCCCCCAATTTAGGCTACGACCGGGGCTACGTAAAACTCTACATCAGCCACGTGGAGCAAGCCCACGAAGGCGCGGATTTTGATTTTTTGAAGGGGAAATCGGGGGCAGCGAAGTTGCGGGAATCGCATTAACTTTGACCTAAATCAACACTTGTTTGCCGATGAAAACTGTGCTGGAACTCGATGTCACCCCGAAGGAGCAGGAAGTGCTGCTGGAGGTATTGCGAATGATGAACATTCCGTTTCAAAACCGGACGACCTCTGTTTCCGAAAACGGCTTTGAACCCGGTGGTTCGGAGGAGGAAATTCGTGAAGCACTGGCGGCATTACGTGGTGCATGGAAAGGGCGGTTTGAAAGTTTTGAGGACTTCCGGCGGCAGGCGTGGGGAGGTCGTGGAGTGAAATGATACTCTGCGATACGAGCGTGTTCTTTCAACTTTTCCACGAAAATGCCGCCATTGAAGCGGAATTGGGGGAAATCGGCTATGCCAACTTAGCCATTTGCGATATTACAATCGGAGAAATTTACTTCGGTATGCGTAAATCGGAAGAGCGTGAAACAAAAGAACTCATCCGGCGCTTCAACCGCTTTTCGTTCACAAAAGATGCTTCCCGACTTTTCATCGAAATTATGTCCGACTTGGCCAGTCGACAAATTGGCCTACCCGATGCGCTTATCGCGGCTATTGCCAAAGCAAATGGATTAGACGTTTTCACGCTCAACATCGATGATTTCAAGCGGGTTGATGGGCTGAAACTCTACAAGCCAAAGCGGAAACTGAAATAACCTGTCCTTCCATGCTCCAACAACTTGCCATCTACTTTGCCGACAAACCCGTTAAACGGGCGTACCTGTTCGGTTCAGTCGTGCGGGATGAGCAAATGCCCGGCAGCGACGTGGATATACTCGTAGAACTTGACTACGAGCACGGAGCCGATTTCTACGCCTTTCTTGATATGCAGGAGCAACTTTCTGAACTACTGGGCAAGAAGGTGGACTTAGTCAGTGCCAACGGCTTGTCGCCCCTCATCAAGCCGCACATCGACCGCGAAAAGCAACTTGCCTATGAAAAAGCCGATTTCTTCGGGTGAACTGGCCCGCCTCCACGCCATCATCGATGCTGGCGCTAATTTGCCCGGCGGCGAAGAATTCATTCGCGAGTTTGAAGAAAGTCGGCAAGATCGGACTTTACCTCGCCAACTCTGAATGAACCGGGTTTGCTATATTTGAAAAAATCGAACTATCCATGACAAAAGAACACCTTACCGAAGTAGCCAAACATCTGCCGGAAACATTTTCGATTGACGAACTCATTGAACGGCTGATACTCGTTGAAAGCTTTGAAAGAGGCCGGGAGCAATACGAGCAGGGAAAAACTCTTACACAGGAAGAAGTGGGCAAACGTCTGGAAAAATGGCTCAGGTAATCTGGACCCAAACAGCCACGGCGGAAATTGAAGAAATCGCGGAATACCTGAGTGCCTATTCGGAGCATTACGCTTCACTTATTATCAGCAAGATTTACCAGAAAACCGGTTTGCTAATTTCATTTCCAAAGTTGGGGCGCGTTATTCCTGAAATGACAGACCCAACCCGCCGCGAACTGCTTGAAGGCAATTACCGAATCATGTATGAGCTGGTGAATGAGGACATCGTGCTGATTCAACGGGTTATTCACACATCGCGCAAGTTTGAAGGCAATTGACTTTTCTCTAACCCTACCCCATGAAACTCTTCCCCACCTTCCTCCTCGCTCTCACCCTTCACGTTTCAGTGCAGGCCCAGGCCCCCCTCCGCCTGGCCATCGCGGGGATGACCCACGACCACGTCAACACCATTCTGAATAATCCCAAACGGGTGGGCTGCGAATTGGTAGGCTTTGCCGAGCCGAATAAAGAACTGGCGATGCGGTTGCTGAAACGGGCTAATTTACCCGAATCGCTCTGGTTTGCCAGCCTCGACGAACTCATCGAAAAGGCTAAACCCGAAGCGGTTTGTGCGTTCGGGAGCATTTTTGAACACTTGGCCGTGGTTCAAACCTGTGCGCCGAAGGGCATTCACGTGATGGTTGAAAAACCGTTGGCGGTCAATATGGATCACGCCCGGAAAATGGAAACCCTGGCCAACAAGCACAGGATTTACCTGTTGACTAATTACGAAACCACCTGGTACCCCAGCCATTACGCCGCCTACGACTTGCTAAACGATAAGAAAGAATTAGGTGAACTACGTAAAGTCGTCATCCACGACGGGCACCGGGGACCGAAGGAGATCGGCTGCTCGCCGCAGTTTCTGGCCTGGCTGACCGATCCGGTGCAAAACGGCGGCGGGGCCATCATGGACTTTGGTTGCTACGGGGCCGATTTGATGACCTGGCTGATGCGCGGCCAACGGCCCCTTTCCGTTACCGCCGTGACCCAACGCCTCAAGCCCGACGTGTACCCAAACGTGGATGACGACGCGACCATCGTTGTGACGTACCCGAGCGCTGAGGCCGTGATTCAAGCCTCCTGGAACTGGCCGTTCGACCGGAAAGACATCGAGATTTACGGAAGAACGGGGTACGTGTTCGCCGATAAAAGTCTGCAAATGCGCGTTCGAACCGGGGAGCGCAATTCAACGGAAAAAATGGTGGCCGTCGCCCCGCTGCAATCGCCGATGAACGATGCCTTCAGCTACCTCGCCGCCGTGGTGCGTGGCACCGTGAAGTCGGAAGGCGATTTGTCGTCGCTGAAAGTAAATATGATTGCCAATGAAATTCTGGATGCGGCGGTCAGGTCGGCCAGGACGGGAAAGACGGTTCAGTTGAAGTAAACCGTTCATCCAACTTCTTGCGTTTGCATATCCGGTGTTGTGTTTATTTTTGTGCGAAAATCGGACCCTGATTCGAGCGTCTGATTTTCGCACATTTTTCAGAAAAGCACCCGCCGATAGCCCATTGGAGCCAAACTTTGTTCGGTCCGCAAACGCCAATATGCCATGAAACTGCAACCCGTTCCTACGTTTGAAACGCTTACGCCCGAAGAATTCCGTCGCAGTTATTACCATCCTGCCCGCCCGGTCGTTATCAAAAACCTGTCTAAAACTTGGCCCGCTCACCAGAAATGGAACTGGGATTATTTTACCAACGTGGTCGGAAATGTGGAGGTCGGTTTGTACAACAACATCAAAAGCGACGCCTACACGCCCATCAACACCGCCGATGCGTACATGAAATTTGGCGAATACTTGCAGATGGTGAAGAAAGGCCCGGTTGAACTGCGGGTGTTTTTGTTCAATTTGTTTGAACACGCGCCGCAACTGGTCCATGACTTCACCTGGCCCGACCACCTGATGCCGGGTTTTGTCAAAAAATACCCCATGCTTTTTGTGGGTGGGCAGGGATCGGTCACGCACATGCACTTCGACATCGATATGTCGCACATCCTGCACGCACAGTTTGCGGGACGTAAACGAGTGCTCCTGTTTCCGTTCAGCGAGCAACACAAATTGTATCGCAAGCCCTGGGAAGTGCTTTCGCTGGCCAATTTTGAAGGCTATCATCAGGACGGCAAATTGGACACGAAGAACTTCCCGGCCCTCGAACTGGCTCAGGGTTACGAAGTTACCCTCGACCACGGCGACACGCTCTTCATGCCCGCCGGGTACTGGCACCACATGGAATACATCGACAGCGGTTTTGCCATGAGTCTGCGGGCCTTGCAGGATACCATGACGGGCAAACTGCGTGGCGTGTGGAATCTCCTCGGAATGCGCAGCATCGACACGTTGTTGAAAAAAACGGCCCCGGAGAGTTGGTACAAGTACAAACGAAAGAAGATTTACGAATACGCCGACGAGGCGTTGCGCGAGGCGAGGTAAGGCGGGCGTTTAGCCCGCCTTTTCTTTTGGCTATTTATTTTTATGCAAACCTTTACGAATCAGGTCGCTATTGTCACCGGTGCGGGGCAGGGCATTGGTTTTGAAATCTGTCGTCAACTGGCCGTTCAAGGGGCTGCCGTTTTGCTCAACGACGCTGACGCTGAACTCGCCGAGTCTGCCGCCGCCCGAATCCGGGAAGCCGAAGGCGGTGTTTGCGTGGCCTGTTCCGGCGATGCCGCCGACGTGGATTTTACGCGAAACCTGGTGGAGACCGCCGTGGCTACCTTTAGCAAACTGACCATTTGCGTCGCCAATGCGGGCATGACTACCTTCGGCGATTTTTTTGAGTACCAACCCGAGTCATTTCAAAACTTAATTGATTTAAACCTTCGGGGCAGTTTTTTTCTGACTCAGGCGGCGGCCCAACAAATGCGTCAGCAGGGCAGTGGGGGGCGGATTTTACTCATGTCCTCGGTGACGGGTCACCAGGCGCACCCATTTCTGGCCGCCTACGGCATGACCAAAGCCGCGCTCGAAATGCTGGCGCAAGCCCTCGTCGTGGATCTTTCTCCGCACGGCATTACGATCAACTGCGTGGCTCCCGGCGCGACGCTCACCGAGCGTACCCTCGACGACCCCGACTACGTGCCCACCTGGTCGCGGATCACGCCAATGGGCAAACCGGCCACGGTGCAGGACATCGCCACTGCCGCTCTGTTTTTCGTCTCGCCCCCGGCCGGGCACGTGACGGGGCAATCGCTGGTGGTCGATGGCGGCTGGACGAGCGTTAGTCCTTCGCCATACGCCTAAGTTTTTTATCTTTGCCCCATGATGCTCTTCCGTAAAAATGTCCTGTGGCTGGCGCTGCTCAGTCTGCTCCTGACTTCGCACGATTACTGGTTTTCCGCCGAAAAATTTATCCTCAAAAAAGGCGATACGCTCACGCTCCACCTGCTCGTAGGTGATGATTTGAATGCCGAGGAAGAGCGCGTAGTCCAGCGCTACAAAACCATCAACTACGCCTTGCACACGGCGGCGGGCGCGGAAAACCTGCTGCCCGCCATGCAGGACAGTACCTTACCAATTTTACACAAGCAACTGAATTTCAATGGTTTGGGTCTGATTTCGATGGAACGGAATTTCTCAAGAATCACGCTGGTCGATTCGATGTTTCACCGCTACCTCATCCACGAGTACCAGATCGACGCTATGGACACCCGCGAAAAACCGGGTCGCAAACACGCCCGCGAGCGCGAACGCTACGCCCGTAGCCTGAAGGTCCTCGTGCAGGTTGGTCAACCCAATTCCGCCGACCGCACGTTTGCCAGGCGGCTCGGCCATCGCATCGAGATCATCCCGGGTCAGAATCCGTACCTGATGAAACCCGGTAATTTACTCGAAGCGCAACTGCTTTTTGAAGGCAAACCCATGCTGAAAAAAGTCATCATGGCGCTCCACAAAGAGCCGGACGGAAAATTCACCGAACTCATCACCTACACCGATGAACAGGGATTTGCCCGCTTCAAACTGCCTTACCGGGGCGCTTGGGTGCTACGGACAACCCACCTGCGGCCCTGCCAAAACTGCCCCGATGCCGATTGGGAGAGTTTCTGGACGGCCTTTAGTTTTGCCATTCCCTGAAGTTGAGCAAGCCGGATTTTTCCTAACTTTGCGGCCAGTTTCAGCGGCTTTAGGGCCATCCTTCTGACGATTAAGCATTTATGCAACCAACCATACCCGACGTTGTTCAAACGATTCCGCTGCCCTACTACATTTGGTTTGCATCCGCGTTGTTTGTTATTGGCATTGTGGGGGTACTTACCCGGCGCAATGCCATTATTATTTTTATGTCGGTCGAAGTCATGCTCAACGCCGTCAACCTGCTGCTGGTGGCCTTTTCGGCCTACCGCTCCGATCCCGCCGGGCAGGTTTTTGTGTTTTTCATCATGGCCGTCGCCGCCGCTGAAGTATCGGTTGGCCTGGCCATTATCGTGATGATTTATCGCAACATTCAATCGATTGACATCGGACTTTTGAACCGGCTCAAAGGGTAACTCTCATTTTGTCATCCTGACGAAGGAAGGATCTCGTTGGGGTGCCAAACCCGTTAGCTACCGGTAATGGTTGGACAGGCCAACGAGATCCCTCCTTCGTCGGGATGACAAACCCATTTGAAAATTTCGAGTAACCCATGTCGCTCCTTTTACTCATTCCCCTCCTGCCGCTGATCGGATTTCTTATCAACGGTATTGGTTTTCGTAAAATCCCCAAAACCCTCGTCGGCCTGATTGGTGCCGGAACCGTGGTGGCTTCGTTTGCCTGCGTACTCTTCCTTTTTCTAAATTTTGATGGCCAACCCCGCGTTGAAAAAGTCTACGATTGGATTACCGTTGGGAATCTAAATCTGTCGTTCAGCTTCCAACTTGACCAGCTTTCGCTCCTCTTCATGCTGATTATCACGGGGGTTGGTTCGCTGATTCATCTCTACAGCATTGGCTACATGAAACACGACGAGGGCTTTGGTAAATTCTTCGCCTTCCTCAACCTGTTCATCTTTTTCATGCTGTTGCTGGTGATGGGTTCCAACTACGTCATTCTGTTCATCGGTTGGGAGGGCGTGGGGCTTTGCTCGTATTTATTGATTGGCTTTTGGAATAAAAACGCCAACTACGGCGACGCCGCCCGCAAGGCGTTCATCATGAACCGCATCGGCGACCTGGGTTATTTGCTGGCCGTTTTCCTGATTCTGACCAACTTTGGGAGCGTTGAATTCACGGATGTCTTCCGGCAGGCGGCGGGATTGAAGGCGGGCAATTCCACCATTCTGTGGATAACCCTGCTGTTGTTCGTGGGCGCGATGGGGAAATCGGCGCAGATTCCGCTCTACACCTGGCTGCCCGACGCGATGGCCGGGCCTACGCCCGTATCGGCGCTGATCCACGCTGCAACGATGGTCACCGCCGGAATTTACATGATTGTGCGGTCCAACCTGCTCTACACCCTGGCCCCGGTTACGCTTGAGGTGGTGGGTTGGATCGGTTTGGCAACGGCCCTGCTGGGGGCTTCCATTGGTCTTTTCCAGAATGACATCAAAAAAATACTGGCCTACTCGACGGTTTCGCAGTTGGGCTATATGTTTATGGGCCTGGGTGTGGCGGCGTATACCCCGGCGGCCTTCCACGTGATGACCCACGCGTTTTTCAAAGCGCTACTCTTCCTCGGGGCGGGTTCGGTCATTCACGCCATGAGCAACGAGCAGGATATCCGCAACATGGGCGGGCTGCGCAAGGCACTGCCCATTACGTTCCTGACGTTCCTGATCGGTACGATTGCCATTGCCGGAATTCCCCCGTTTGCGGGGTTTTTCTCGAAAGACGAAATCCTGCTGCACGTGTTTGAACATAATAAATTGATGTGGGGTATCGGCGTTTTCACGTCGATGCTGACTTCGTTTTATATGTTCCGGCTCTTGTTCCTGGTGTTTTTTGGAAACTTCCGGGGCACGCACGAGCAGCAACATCATCTCCACGAATCGCCCCTGACGATGACGCTTCCGCTAATGGCCTTGGCCCTTTTAAGCGCAATCGGGGGCTTTTTCAATGTACCCGAGGTATTGGGTGGCGGCGCGAAACTCGCCAACTTCCTGGCCCCGCTCTTCGCCGCCGCCCAAAATGTCCGGCCCGAAGCCTTCGCAATGGCCGAACTGTCACACTCGACCGAATTGGCTTTGATGATTGGGTCGGTGGCCGTAGCAATGATTGGTCTGGCGGCGGCCTACGTTATTTTCATCAGCCGGAAAACGGTGCCGGTGGGTGAGGGCCAAGAACACGGTTTGCAAAAAGTCATCTACCACAAATACTACGTGGACGAACTTTACGACGCCGTTTTCGTGCGGCCCGTCAACGCGCTATCGGTTTTTTTCCACCAGGTCATTGATTTTCTGTTGATTGATTTATTGGTTGAAGGAGTTGGGAAGTTTGTGAAAGGCCTTTCCAAGGAGTTCCGGCTTGCCCAGACGGGGGCAACCGGTTTTTACATTTTCGCGATGGTGATTGGCATCGCGGCCCTGCTGGCCTGGAGCCTGCGGGGATTGATTCTGGGTTGATCGAATCGCCCGGCGGTTCTTTTTATAAATTGATTTTTAAATGCTAACCCTCATCCTGATTTTATTGCCGCTCGTGGCGGGCCTGGTTGTGTTGGGACTCCAGGGCCGGGTCATCAAACGCGTGGCGCTGCTGGCTGCCCTCATCGAACTGGCGCTGGCGGTGTACATTTTTTACGCATTCCGGCCCGATGCTTCCTCGCAGTTTTCGCTTCGCTACGATTGGATTGGCTCCCTGGGCATTTCGTTCAGCATTGGTATCGACGGCATTAGTTTGTTGCTGGTGGTGCTGAGTACGCTACTCGTGCCGCTCATTATTCTTTCGACCTTCAACCACAGCTACCGCAATCCCTCGGTTTTTTACGCCCTGATTCTGGCTATGCAGTCGGCGTTGGTGGGGGTTTTTACGGCAAAAGATGCGTTTCTGTTCTACCTTTTCTTTGAAGCGGCGCTGATCCCGGTGTATTTTATTGCGGCGCTTTGGGGCGGTGAAAACCGGATTCGCGTCACGTTCAAGTTTTTCATCTACACCTTTTTCGGGTCCATTTTCATGTTTCTGGGCCTGGTGTATTTGTACTTCCAAACGCCAGGTGGCCACACGTCGGATCTCGCTGCGTTTTACGCGCTCCAACTCAGCGCTGAGCAGCAAAACTATTTATTCTGGGCGCTCTTCGTGGCGTTTGCCATCAAAATGCCCGTGTTTCCTTTTCACACCTGGCAACCCGACACCTACGTCGAATCACCCACCCCGGCGACGATGCTGCTGGCGGGTATCATGTTGAAAATGGGCACCTACGGCCTGATTCGCATCGTGCTCCCCATCGTACCTTTGGGCGTGGAACGTTGGGGTACGACGGCGTTGGTGCTATCGGTGATTGGTATCGTGTACGGCTCCATCATTGCCATTCAGCAGCGGGACATGAAACGGCTGATTGCCTACTCGTCGTTTGCGCACGTGGGTCTGATGGCCGCCGGTATTCTGTCGCAAACGCTCGACGGGCTGCAAGGCTCACTGATTCAGATGCTTACGCACGGAATTAACGTGGTGGGGTTGTTTTTTATCGTGGATATTATTTTCAGTCGTACCAATTCCCGTGAACTCGACCGCCTCGGCGGCATCACCCAAAACACGCCCAACCTGACGGTGTACTTCATTATTCTGATGCTGGGCAGCGTGGCTTTGCCCCTCACCAATGGGTTCGTGGGGGAATTTTTGCTGCTGCGCGGGGTGTACGAATACAATACCTGGCTGGGGGCCGTGGCCGGTTTGACCATTATTCTGAGCGCGGTGTACTTGCTGCGCATGGTGCAGAAATCCATGTTTGGCGTGAGAACGGCCCTCACCGAACACGTTACCGACCTGAATCTGAGCGAAAAACTGGTGTTGTTGCCGCTGGCGATTATGGTGTTTGCCATCGGTCTGAATCCGAACGCATTTTTGCGGCTGACGGAACCGGCGGTTGCTCAGTTGTTGCAAAGCATGGTTAAATAGCCGATGCCCACCGTTTTATTTATACCCGGCTGGCGGTTCTTTTTTTACGCCAACGAAAACAACGAATCCGTTCACATCCACGCCCGCAAGAGCGACATGGAATGTAAGTTTTGGCTGGACGTAGAGGAATTTGAGATTCACGAAGCCTACGCGTACAACCTGGGGGCGAAAGATCGAAGGGAAGTAAAACGGCTAACTTACCAGCATTTCGACTACTTCGTGGCGGAGCGGAACAAGTTTAAATCGCTTAAAAAATGAGAGTGCATCAGGTTGAGTCAGTTGATTTTCAGGGAAATAACCTCCTGGTTCGGGTGGACGAGCAAACGTTAAATTTACCGCTGGAAGCGGTGTCCAGTCGGTTATTCCACGCCGAACCCGGACAGCGCCAGTTGTTTGAGGTTTCCCCGTCGGGGTACGGTATTCACTGGCCGGTTCTGGACGAAGATTTATCCGTTGACGGTCTGATCCGCCTCCACCATGAATTGCACACGCTGACCCAATAAAGTTGAGAAGTTGGGGATTGGTAATTCACTGATTTCTAAGTGCGAATTTCCAATGGGTAAATTCCTGATTCAGTATGCATTCGCACATTAGAAATTCGCACATTAGAAATTTGCCCATAAAAAATGCTTTCCATCATCTCCCTGTCTCTGTTTGGTATTTTAAACCTGTTCCTGGGTTTCCTGAAATCCCGGCGGGTGTTGCTACCGGCTACACTTTTATTTATTGCCCTGGCTTTTGCCGCCAACCTGCTCGACTGGAACCACCAATACGTCTACTTCCGTGATATGCTGCGGACGAACAATTTGTTCATCAATTTTTCGAGTATCATCCTGCTGACGACGTTTCTGACCGTGGCTATTTCGCGGAGTTTTGGTACCGATGAGGAGCATACGCACCCGGCGGAGTATTACGCCATCATGCTTTTCTCGGTAGTCGGTGCGCTGATGATGGTGGGTTTTGAGAATCTGATCATGTTGTTTATTGGACTGGAAATTCTATCCGTTTCGCTGTACGTACTCACGGGCAGCGACAAGCGCAGTCTGCGCTCCAACGAAGCCGCGTTGAAATATTTTCTGATGGGGTCCTTCGCCACGGGTATTTTTCTGTTTGGCATTGCCCTCGTGTACGGCGCCACGGGTTCGTTCAATCTCAGCGCGATTGGCAGCTATGTTTCGGGCGGTCCCACAACAGGAATTTCACCGCTGCTCTACGTCGGGCTGCTGTTTATTCTGGCCGGTATGTTGTTTAAAGTGTCGGCGGCTCCCTTCCATTTCTGGACGCCCGACGTGTACGACGGTGCCCCGACGCTGTTCACGGCGTTCATGTCGACGGTCGTAAAAACGGCGGGTTTTGCCGCACTGTACCGCTTGCTAACGGTATCCTTCACGGGGGTGTACGGCCTCTGGTGGCAGGTGCTGACGGGCGTCACGGTACTGACGCTTTTGGTGGGCAACATTACCGCCGTGTACCAAAGCAGCGTGAAGCGAATGCTGGCCTATTCGAGTGTTTCGCACGCGGGCTACCTTTTAATCGCGGTGGCCGCCAAAACCCCCCAATCACCGAGTGCTATCCTGTTTTATTCCCTGGCTTATTCCATCGCGACCATCACCGGATTTGCCGTTCTGATACTGGTTGCCGAGCAGAAACCAATCGAAGGGCGGCCCGATGAGCGGTACGAGGCATTCAACGGTTTGGCGAAGCGCAACCCCCTCCTGGCTTTTTCATTGGCGGTTTCGATGGTATCGCTGGCGGGTATTCCGCTCACGGCGGGCTTCTGGGGGAAATTCTTCGTTTTCTCAACGGCGGTGGATCGCGGCATGACCAACATGGGCATGGTTCTGGTCGTCGCCGTGTTGATGTCGGTCGTTGGGGTTTATTACTATTTTCGCGTCATTATTGCTTCTTACCTCAAAACCGGCGACAGCGAACCCATCGGGATCCGTCCGCTCTACCGGTTCATCCTCGTGCTAACCACTGCCCTGACCATTGGGCTGGGCCTGTTTCCCGATGTGGTGCGGCAGTTGTTTTAGGTCTTTCAATCCTTCCTTGTGGCCAATTCAAAATTACTGAATCGTAAAGACATCATCGCCTACTTTCTGGTAGCTGGTACGGGTGCCGTCGTGCAAATTATTGCGGGAAGCCTGTTCCGCAATTACATGGGCGCGGCCGAGTCGGTGGCGCTGGGTTACCTGGTGTCGTTTGTGGTGGGGTTTACGCTCACTAAACTTTTTGCGTTTGATGCCCGCAAATCCCAGCAAACCCGCCGTGAAATGGTCAAGTTTGGCATGGTGGCCGTGCTGTCCCTGGGCATTACGGTGAGTGGATTTCAACTCATGCTCAATCTGATTAACGCCCGATTTCCGGAGTACCATTTTCAAGTACCCTTTTTTTCAAAACGGTACCGGGATATCAACGTGAACGAATTTTCGGCGCTGCTTTTCGCGATGGGATGCAGTTTTGTGGCCAACTACATCCTACACAAAACCTTTACTTTTAAAAGCACGGGCTTTTACGACCGCATTAAAGCCTACATTCGCTGAGGCTATACATTCTTTGGAAACTTGTACTTTTCCAAAAAAATTTAGTTGGCGCGTTCCCTCTTTTCAGCAAAGAATTTTCTGTGCAACCCGGGAGGCACCTTCGTTTTCCCCTTAAATTCGCTTTAAAACAGCGTATTTTCTTATTCTTTTAAGAATTATTAAGAATATCAAAAAAAGAATCGGGCGTATCTTGCTTTAAAAGGAATTGTATTAAATTTGCAACTCAAACCTTAAACACCACAAAAAGGAGATGAAAAAACTGTTCACTGTAGTTCTTCTGGGCACCATGGTTAGCCTGGCCGCCTGCGAAAGTAAGAAAGCTGATACAACTTCGACGGACTCTACGATGATGAGCACCGATACTTCGTCGATGATGATGGCTCCCGATAGCTCGATGATGGCTACCGACAGCATGGTCACCGACAGCACGAGGTAGTAGGTCCATTCAGCTTGCGCAAGCTCAAATAAAGGAAGTCTTACTCGTTAAGGCTTTTTTTATGCCATACCGCTTTGAAAACCCCCTCCCTTCCGCGCTTCGAAGAGCACGTGCCTACTGCGGCCGTAGCGTATTGCCACACGCTGTGGCAGCACCACGCCTTTGCGTTTTTGGTGACCCGACCCCGCCGTACCCGCCTGGGTACCCACTGCTTTCATCCCTTGAGCGGGCATCGGGTTACCATCAACACCAACCTGAATCCATTCGCGTTTCTGATTACCTACCTGCACGAAGTGGCCCACGTTCTGACGGTGCGCGACGCGCAGCGTAATTTCCCCGGTCGGCGGCGCGTATTGCCGCATGGGCGGCAATGGAAAGCGCATTTTCAAACCTTGCTGCTGCCCGCCCTGACCGAACGCATTTTTCCCCTATCCATCCTCGAACCACTCCGGGGGTACGCCCAAAATCCGGCGGCAGCGACGGCCTCGTGCCTGCCACTGGCAAAGGCCCTGCAAGCGTTGGACCAGATTCCCGACCATTTAATGGAAGTACGCCATCTGGCCGAAGGTGAACGGTTTGAGTTTGGCAAACGGATCTTTATCCGGGGCCGTCTGCGTCGTACCCGTTTGTTGTGCGTTGAATTGCCGACGGGCCGTCGGTACACGGTTCCGGTCCACGCTTTGGTGAAACGAATTTGACGAAACGAACCCGAAAATTCGTTACCTTCCCAATCCAATGACTTTGTTTTGGTGAAAACTCTCCGATACCTACTGGTCGTCTTTCTCTGGGTTAATGGCCTGCCGGTGCTGGCACAGCCAGCCGCCTCCGTGTTGTCGCGGGGCACGTGGTACAAAATCGGCGTGACCGAATCGGGCGTTTACCGGCTCAACCCGGCATGGCTGCGCAAGGCGGGCCTGAATCTCAACGGGTTGAATCCCCGGAATCTCCGAATTTATGGCAACGGCGGCCAAATGCTACCCCAGGCCAACGCCGCTACCCGTCCAATTGATTTAGTGGAAAATGCCCTCTGGGTTGCGGGCGAGGCCGATGGTCGGCTCGATGCGGACGACTACGTGCTTTTTTACGGGGAAAGTCCGCACCCGGTGGCCTACAATCGGGCGGCGGGCCGGTTTACGCACCAAACCAATCTGTATTCCGACACGACATTTTACTTTTTGAACGTCGGCGAAACGCCCGGCCTCCGCGTGAATTCCGCGCCAACGGTGCCAGCCAACGTGACGCTTACGACGTTTGACGACTATTTTTTTCACGAAAAAGAATACCGGAATATTCTGGGTTCGGGGCGTGAATGGTACGGGGAAGTGTTGGCTTTTGGCGATCAGGCGATCTCTTTTTCAATGCCGGGTCTGGTGGCGGGAGCGCCCGTGCGCGTCACGTCGGCCGTGGTGGCGGCGGCGCAGGCCGCTACGGAAGTCGGGCTGAAACTGAACGGTCAGGCTGTTGGCAGTCAGTCGATTACTGCCGTATCCGCAGACCGCTACGATTACAAAGGTGTTAACGCCCTGAACACCTTCAGCGTCGCCTTGCCGACATTGCCCGCCGACGAAAAACTTAATTTCACGGTATCGTACAACCGAAACGGCCAGGCTTCCGCCCAGGCTTACCTCAACTGGTTGGGGGTACAGGCAAAGCGAAGCCTCCGGCTGTATGGCGCGCAAACGCAGTTTCGTTCGCTGGAAAGTCAGCAGTACGCCGCCGCCACGTTTGCCCTCAGCGCGGCGGCACCCGGCTTGCGCGTTTGGGATGTCACCAAAGCCAAAACTCCCCTCAGTCAATCGGTTGTTTTTGACAATGGCGCGGCCCGGTTCAGCGCGAAAACGGACACTCTGCGCGAGTTCGTGGCGTTTACTGAAACCGGCCTACCCGAACCCGCTACCGTTCGGGCTATTCCCAATCAGAACCTGCGGGACATTGCCGCGCCCGATTTGCTGGTGATCACCGCGCCCGCGTTCCGACCGGAAGCCGAACGTTTGGCCGCGTTCCGCCGTCAGCACGATGGCCTGCGCGTGGCCGTGACGACGCCCGAAGAAATTTACAATGAGTTTTCGTCGGGCCGGATGGACGTGACCGCTCTTCGCGATTTTGTCCGGCGCCTGTACCAGAAACCCGGTTCCTCGTTAAAATACCTCCTGCTCTTCGGCGATGCGACGTTTGACTACAAAAACACGCTGGGTGGAAACGCCGGGCAGGGTTACGTGCCGGTGTACCAAAGTCGGGAATCGCTACACCCGATTTACAGCTATTCGTCCGATGACTATTTTGGGTTTCTCAAAAACGGCGAAGGCACCTGGGAGGAGAGTTTCGCGGGCGATCATACCCTCGATGTCGGCATCGGTCGGCTGCCCGTGAAAACCCGTGAGGAAGCGGTGGCCGTGGTGGATAAACTGCTGCGTTACGAAGACCCGGCCACGTTTGGCCCCTGGCGGCAAAAACTGGTTTTTGTGGCCGACAACGGCGATTATAACCTGCACCAGGCCGACGCCGACCGCCTGGCGCAAACGTTGACCAAAACCCAGCCCAACGTACTGACGGAAAAAGTGTACGTGGATGCCTACCCCCGGACTACCACGCCCACCGGCGAAAAAACGCCCGAGGTAAACCGGAACATTGCCCGGCAAATCGAGAACGGCGCGCTCATCATCAACTACACCGGGCACGGCGGCGAGTCGGGCTGGGCGCAGGAACAAATCCTGACCAGGGAGGATATTTTTAGCTGGCGCAACATCGACCGGATGCCGTTGATGGTCACGGCGACGTGTGAATTTGGCCGGTACGATAATCCCGGCGTGGTTTCGGGCGCTGAACTGGCCCTGCTTCAAGCCCGAAGCGGGGCGATTGGCCTGGTCACCACCACGCGGCCGGTGTTTGCCAACACCAATTTTCTGGTCAGCGAGGCGTTTTACCAGGTTGTGTTTCAACCCGTCGACGGTCAGTTGCCCCGGCTCGGTGACGTGATGCGGCTGACCAAAAACAAGAGCTTGAGTGGGCGGATCAACCGCAATTTTGCCCTCCTCGGCGATCCCTCCATGCGGTTGGGGTATCCGCCGGCGACGGTGGTGCTCACCACGCCGCCCGACACGTTGAAAGCTCTGCGCCGCGTTACGCTGACGGGCGAAGTGCGCCGGGCGGATGGGCAACGCGATGCGACGTTTGCGGGTACGGCTTACGTGACGGTACTCGACAAACCGGCGACGTTACGAACCCGGGGTGCCGAAGATCCGCCCATGAATTATGACGTGCAGCGCAACGTGCTTTTCAACGGGACGGCCACGGTGCGGGCCGGTCGTTTTGCCTGTTCATTTATCGTGCCTAAAGACCTCGACGCCCGGTTGGGGCAGGGCAAAATCAGCCTGTACGCCCAACGCAACGCGGGTGCCGATGCCAGCGGTGCGGCGAGTGTAGGGGTGGGCGGTAGTCAGGCAACTGCTCCAACGGATACCCAACCGCCGCGCATTGACCTGTTTTTGAACGATACCACCTTTCGGGATGGTGACCAAACCGCCCCCAGCGCCCGATTGCTGGCGCGTTTTTACGATGAAAGTGGAATTAATGTCGGTGGTCAGGGCCATGACCTGACGGCTACGCTCGACGACACGCTGACCTGGACGTTAAACGATGCCTACCGAACGTTGTCTGACCAGTACCAACGTGGCTCGCTGACGTACGCGCTGCCCACGCTATCGCCGGGAATCCACACGATCCGGCTGAAAGCCTGGGATGTTTACAACAATCCCGGCGAGGAAGCACTCCGGTTTCGGGTGGAAACGCATACGAATAGTACGCTGAAAAACGTTGACTGTTTTCCGAATCCCCTACAAACGCAGACCACATTCCGCTTTGAACACGATGCGGCGGGCGATGATTTGGATACACAAGTCGATGTTCTCTCCCTGAATGGGCAACTCATCCGGCGACTCAGCGCCGTTTCCGTGCGCGCCGACTCGCCGCTGCGGTCGCTGACCTGGGATGGCCGGAGCGATTCAGGGGAAATGGTTACCGCTGGAATCTATTTTTATCGTATTTTTGTCCGTTCCTTCCAGACGGGCCTTGAACAACGGGGAAGCGGTAAATTAATTCTTGCACGATAATTGCTTTTTCTTGATAAATCATCCCTTTTTACGCCCGTTTATTCGGTCTGAACTAGTTCCAGCCAGCCCAACTCATCCATTTTCAACTTAACCTGTTTAGCATGATGCGCCTTCGTACCAGCGTTTTAACGGTCGTTCCCCTTCTTGGATTTGCCCTATTCGGGCTTTCCACAATGGCTTTTTCGCAAGGTGGTCAGACGCTCAGCGGCCAAACCAACGCCGGGCGAATTCCCATTCCCGCCGTTCCCTTCCTAACCTTCACGCCCGATGCCCGCTCAGCGGCGCTGGGCGAAGCAGGAGTAGCCCTAACGCCAATCGACGCGAATGGACTTTTCTGGAATCCGGCGGCGATGGTGTTTGCTAAAGACGATGCCGGTGTGGCGATGTCGTACACGCCCTGGCTACGGGCCTTGGGCCTCGACGATATGTATCTGGGTTACCTGGCCGGATACAAAAAACTGGGTAAAAACCAGGTGATCGGCCTATCGGTCAATTACTTCGATCTGGGCCGGATTGAGTTTACCACCAACACCGGAGCTAGTGCCGGGGATTTTTACTCAAAAGAATTTGCCGTATCGGGTTCGTACTCCCGGCGTTTGTTCACCAATTTCTCGCTGGGCCTCAACCTGCGTTACATCAACTCTAATCTGGTTGGCAATCAGGTCATCAACAACGTGGCCGTAAAACCAGGTACGACCGTAGCGGGCGATATTGGCGCATTTTACTACGGCAATATCGAGCGGAAAACGAGTTTTAATTTTGGGGCGATGATCCAGAACCTGGGCGGTCAGGTGTCGTACGGAGGAACGAGTAGACATTTTATTCCGACTAACTTCAAATTGGGTACGGCCTTGACAACCCGCCTCGGTGAGTACCACAAATTGACGTTTACCCTGGATCTCAACAAACTGATGGTGCCCACGCCGCCGAAATACGTCAACGGGGCGATTGTGGGCGGTAAAAACCCGGCTAATCTCACGACGCTGGGTGGTATTTTTGGTTCATTCGCCGACGCGCCCGATGGCTTCAGTGAAGAGTTGAAGGAATTGACACAGTCGGCGGGGGTGGAATACTGGTACAATGATGTTTTTGCGGTTCGGGCGGGTTACTTCAACTAAACCGTTATGAAAGGCAACCGGAAGTACTTCACGGCGGGTATCGGGATGCATTACAGCAATTACGGGCTGGATTTTGCCTACCTGTTTCCGCAGAGCCAAAGTGCGACCAACGCCCTGGCCCAGACCCTCCGCCTGACGCTTTCCGTCGGCTTCGACAAAAAAGCCCGCGTCGACGAGCCTGATGAAGAAGAAAACTAAAATTTCTTTCAAAATAAGTGTAGCAAAACGGAGTTCCACCAGGAACTCCGTTTTGCTTTGTCTCGCACCAACCCCCTAATATTTCCCAAATCACGTACCGAATTCCGATTGAAAACTTCCATGTTCGACCGCAGCCAGGCCCCTCAATTTCAAACTATTCAACACGTTACGATTCCCGCCATTCAGGCGTACACCCTCGACAACGGTCTGCCGTTGCGGGTAGTCAATGCGGGCGAACAACCCGTCCTGCGACTCGAACTCATCTTCCCCGCTGGGGGCTGGTACGAAACCAGTCCCGGAGCCGCGTATTTTGGCATCCGAATGTTGGGTGAAGGGACCCGAACCCGCACGGCCGCGCAGATCAGCGAAGCGTTTGACCAGTACGGGGCCTTTCCCGAATTCAGCCCCGGCAACGACCGCGCCAATCTGACTACGTACTGCCTGGCCCGCCACCTGCCTACGCTGCTGCCCGTCATTCAGGATATTTTGCACGAATCCGTTTTCCCGGAAAAAGAACTCGAAACCCTGAAGTCGATTTCCCTGCAAACCCTGAAAGTCAACCTCGAAAAAACCGCCTACGTGGCCTCCCAGCACCTTCGAGAGGGGCTTTTTGGGGCCGACCACCCCTACGGCCGCAACCAGAGCGAGGCCTTGATTGCGAGTATCAGTCAGCAAACGGTGCGTGAGTTTTATGACCGTCGCATTGCCGGAAAACCGTTCACGCTGTTTCTGTCGGGTCGGGTGTCCGAACACGAAGTAGCCTTGCTCAACCAGGCTTTTGGCCAGGAGAAAGTTTCGGATAGTTCCGCCGAAACGTCGCCTAAGCACTCCGTAAAAAATCGTAAACCGACCGGAATCACCATTGAACGCCCGGACAGCCTGCAATCGTCCATTCGCTTGGGCAAACGACTCTTCACGCGCCGGCATCCCGACTACTTCAAATTTATGGTGCTCAACGAGGTATTCGGCGGCTACTTCGGATCGCGCTTGATGAAAAACATTCGGGAAGAAAAAGGCTTCACCTACGGCATTTCATCGAACCTCACGAGTATGGCCCACGAGGGGTATTTCGTACTTGGCACCGATGTCAAGAAGGAAAACACCGCCCAAACCCTGGAGGAGATTGCCAAAGAAATTGCCCGGCTACAAACCGAACCGGTGCCCGCCGATGAGTTGGAAACCGTGCAGAACTACATGATTGGCTCCTTCGTCGGCGCTTTGAACACGCCCTTCGAGATTGCGGACCGGCAGAAAACCGTTTATTTCGACGACCTGCCCGCCAACTTTTACCAAACCTACGTCGAACACATCCGGGCCGTAACCTCCGATGACGTGCGCGACATGGCCCGGCAATATCTCGACGTTGCCTCCATGCAGGAGGTGGTGGTAGGCGGCAAATAAGCAGCCCATCCGGGTTGGGCTTTTGTCAAAAAAATTGAGGGTATACGCAGGTAATATTGCAAAATTGGGGGAAGTTGCTTAAGTTCACCAACTTAACCTCTAACCAACGACCCGTCATGAAAAAGGTCTCTCAACTACTCTCCCAAAAAGGCAAGGATGTCGCTTCGATCGAGGCGCATGAATCCGTGTACGATGCCCTCGAACGCATGGTGGCCCGCAACATCGGGGCACTGGTGGTGTGTCAGGAGGGTGAATGCAGGGGCCTTTTGACCGAGCGCGATTACGCCCGCAAGGTTATTTTGAAGGGTAAATCTTCCAAGGATACGTTGGTATCTGAAATCATGGATCCTCAGTTTGCCAGCGTCACAATGAACGACAGCATCGAGCACTGCATGGCCCTGATGTCCGACAAACACATTCGCTATCTGCCCGTGTTGGCGGAAAAACAAGTGGTTGGCTTGGTTTCGATGGGTGATTTAGTGCGCTTCATCATTGAAGATCAAACGCTTACGATTCAGGATCTAAAAAATTATATTTCGGGAACCGTTTAAAAAACGCGCTAGCGCCCCCCGTAGAGGTGTAGGGCACCCCGGGGGCGGAACACGGCGACAATGAGGGCGGGGCGCGGTTTGGCTGAACGACTACAAGGCCCACCCCCCC
>JAJAZB010000233.1 GCA_026785975.1 Cytophagaceae bacterium
GGTCGATTCCTGATTATTTATGTTTCAAATCTTGAAAATCTTTGAATCCTGTAAATCGTGGCGACCACCGCGTGGTTCAGACAAAAGCAGTTCAAACAAAATTCACTTCGGGAGTAAGACGAATACCAAATTCAGCCTCCACCGAATTCTGTACGTTCGTTGCTAACTCCTTGATTTTCAGTCCCGTTCCACCGCCGTAATTGACCAACACCAGCGCCTGCCGGTCGTGAACGCCCACGGCCCCCACCCGCTTGCCTTTCCAACCGGCCCGCTCGATGAGCCAACCGGCGGGGACTTTCACCTGATCGGCAGTGGTGGGGTAGCCGGGCAATTCCGGAAAGCGCGCTTTCAATTGGTCAAACTGCGCCTTCGGAATCTCCGGGTTTTTGAAAAAACTGCCCGCATTGCCCAACTCGGCCGGGTCGGGCAATTTGGAGCGGCGAATGCGCACAACGGCTTCACTGACGGCTTGGATGCTGGGTTGGCCGACGCCCATTTCGTCGAGGGTACGGCGGATATCGCCGTAGTCGAGGTGAAACCGGGGCACTTTATTGAGCCGGAACGTCACGCTGACGATGGCGTACTGCCCCTTCAATTCGCGCTTGAATACACTTTCCCGGTAGCCAAAACGACATTCGGCGTGGCTGAACGGGCGGCGTTTTCCGGTTTCCAGGTGAATCGCTTCCAGCGAATCGAACACGTCCTTGATTTCCACGCCGTACGCCCCGATGTTTTGCATGGGCGATGCGCCCACCGAACCGGGAATGAGGGAAAGATTTTCAAAACCGGCGTAATCGTGGGCCAGGCAATACTCCACCAGGCCGTGCCAGTTTTCGCCCGCCCCCACGCGCAGCCAAACGTGGTCGGCATCCTGATTAACGACCTCGATGCCCTCGATGGCGATGCGAATCACCAGGCCCTCAAAATCCTTCGTCAGCAAAATATTGCTGCCACCACCGAGCAGCAGGCGGGGCAATTTGCGTAGTTCAGGGTCTTGCAAAAGGTTTTCCAGATCTTCCACTCGTTTCACCTGGACAAAATAGCGGGCTATCACTTCCAGGCCGAATGTATTGTACGGGCGCAGGGAGACGTTTTCCTGAATATCGATCATGCTCAAGCGGGACGCAGTTTTGAATAGCAAAGTACGGCAAATGGCACTACGCACGGTTGGGTTTCTGGTAAATTAGACCAAATTTGTACTCTACTCTTTGCTTCCAATGAAACGATCACCGGGGATTTGCTCTCTAATTTTTGCGTTAACCCTGCTCGCCTGCGCACCCAAAACTGCCCCCGTTGGCAATCGGACGGATGCGGGCGTTGGTGAGGATTTGAGCGTTTTTCGCCCCCGGTACGACCCGGCGACTGTGAGCAAGCCTGCTCCGAAGAAAGAACCCCTGCCCGAAGCAAAACGTCCGGTAACCGCCGCAGTTGCCAACGATCAGCCTTTGCACATCAATCGCCGCCTCGACATGGTGCTCGATACGCTGGCCACGCGCAACCGGTACGTCAAACACGCCCAGGGCTACCGAATTCAACTTTATGTGGGTACGAGTCGGCAGGAAGCCGATGCCATGAAGATTTACGTGTACCAAAACTTCCCCGAACTCAACGTGTATCTGACGTACAGCGCACCCACGTACCGGATGCGCGTGGGCGATTTTATGAACCGCATGGACGTGGAACGCTACTACAACTCGATAAAAAACCAGAACCCCGGCGCGATGATTCTCAGCGATAAAGTCGAAATTCGGAAGAGTTTGATGATAAAATAAGCGGGTCGGGTCATCCTTCGCAACGGGTAATTTTAGTAATTTTGCCGGAAAGCTCCCCGGCTTGTGCGGGAATTTTCCGCTTCATTCAAGTTCTTTTGGCCATCCTTTTTTTATGAAAAAAGCCCTCATCACCGGCGTTACGGGGCAAGACGGAGCCTACCTGGCCGAGTTGTTGCTCCAGAAAGGCTACGAAGTTCACGGCATCAAACGTCGCAGTTCGCTCTTCAACACCGACCGGATCGATCATCTTTACAAAGATCCCCACGAGGCCGACGTGCATTTCAAATTGCACTACGGCGATTTGAGTGATTCGACCAACATCATCCGCATTATTCAGGAAGTGCAGCCCGATGAGATTTATAACCTCGGGGCGATGTCGCACGTGCAGGTGAGTTTTGAGGAACCCGAATACACCGCCCAGGTCGATGGCGTGGGCACCTTGCGGATTCTGGAAGCGGTTCGTTTGCTGGGTTTAGCGAAGAAAACGAAGATTTATCAAGCCTCTACCTCCGAACTCTACGGGTTGGTGCAGGCCGTACCGCAGTCGGAAACGACACCGTTCTACCCCCGCTCACCCTACGCCATCGCCAAACTGTACGGTTACTGGATTACGGTCAACTACCGGGAAGCCTACGGGATGTTTGCCGCCAATGGCATTTTGTTCAACCACGAATCGCCGCTGCGGGGCGAAACCTTCGTGACCCGCAAAATCACGCGCGGGGTGGCGCGGATTGCCCTGGGTTTGCAGGATAAATTGTTTATGGGTAACCTCGACGCCCAGCGCGATTGGGGTCACGCCAAAGATTACGTCGAAGCGATGTGGCTGATTTTGCAGCAGGAAGTGGCCGAAGATTTCGTCATTGCCACGGGTACAACCACCCGCGTGCGCGATTTTATCGAGCGGGCTTTTGCCGAAGTCGGCATCGAAGTGGCCTTCAGTGGCGAAGGCGAGGAGGAAGTCGGTCGCGTGGTGGCTTGCCAGCATCCCGACTACCAGGTGGAGCTTGGCCGGGAAGTCGTGGCGGTCGACAAGCGGTACTTCCGCCCGACGGAAGTGGAGTTACTGCTGGGCGATCCGACCAAAGCGAAAACCAAACTCGGCTGGCAACCCCGCTACGACCTGCCCGCGTTGGTTAAAGACATGATGCAGGCCGACGTGGCGCTGTTTAAGCGGGATCGCCTGCTCGAACAAAGTGGCCACCGGGTGATGAATTATTACGAATAAGTTCGTTGGTGCAATGTGCTTAGTGCTCTGTGCTTGGATTGCCGGATGATTAACAAAAAAAGTCCCTCAGCTTGCGTTGAGGGACTTTTTTTTGTTTGCACAAAGCACCAGGCACATTGCACTATGTTTTCATTTGCACCAAGCACTATGCACAGCGCACCACTTTAGAAGCTATACGAATACCGCGCGGAGGGATCTTCGGCGTAAACGCCTTCGATACGGATACCGCTCCGTTTGCCCGCCACGGCCTTCGCAAAATCGCTGGCCGATTTGATGGCCACATTATTCACTTTCGTGACGATAAACCCTTCGCTGATGTCGGTTTGTTGCGAAACAACGCCGTTGCTGACTTGCAGTATTTTGGCACCGCCGGTTAGCCGGAATTCTTCTTTTTCCTGACCCGACAAATCGCCAACCCGCAGGCCGAGTGTTTGGATCGATACGCTATTACCCGATTCGGTACCCGCATCGGCTACCTCATCGCCTTTCACTATGCTCGTCGTACCGCTGATGTTCTTGAGGATGACGTTGAGGTCTTTAATCTCCCCATTCCGGTTCACCGTGACCATGACATTGTCACCGGGCTTTTTACGACCCACCCGTTCCACCAACGCACTGACTGTGTTGATTTGTACGCCATCTATTTTCGTAACCACGTCACCGATTTTAACACCGGCAGTTTTAGCCGCGCTCAACGAGGCATTGGTACTGAAGCCACCCACGTAAATACCCGAGGTAGCTTTCAAGTCAAGCTGATCGGCTACGGTATTGGTTACTTCCTGCATTTTGCTAATGCCCAGGAAAGCCCGCTGTACAGTTCCGTACTTGAGCAAGTCCCCAGCTACTTTCTTGACGATGCTCGTGGGTACGGCAAATGCGTAACCAACGTAGGTACCTGTTTGGGGGCTACCAGCGATGGCGGTGTTGATACCCACCAATTCACCTTTCAGGTTAACCAGCGCACCGCCTGAGTTACCGGGGTTTACCGCCGCATCCGTTTGAATAAACGACTCGATGGGGTTGCCATTCTGGTAATCGAGAATGCCGATACCCCGGCCTTTGGCACTGATAATACCCGCCGTCACGGTGGATTCCAGATCGAAGGGGTTCCCTACGGCCAAGACCCACTCGCCGACTTTCACGCCGTCAGAATCACCAAACGTGATGAAGGGCAAGTCTTTAGCGTCGATTTTGATGACCGCAATATCCGTGTTGGGATCGCGGCCAATCAATTTAGCCTTGTACGAACGACGGTCGTTGAGCACCACTTCCAATTCTTTGGATTCGGCCACGACGTGGTTGTTGGTCACGATGTACCCGTCAGCACTAATGATCACACCGGAGCCGGAGGCCCGGCCTTCCTGACGTTGGGGTTGTTGCTGACGAAGACTCTCCCCAAAAAACTCTTCGAAGATGTCAGGCATTTGTTGCTGCCGACGACTAACCTCACGGACAATGGTCGACTTGATGTGGACAACCGCCGGGGTTGTTTTCTCAGCGGCGTAGGTGAAATCACCGGGATTGCCCGCTGCCGGTACGTTGGAGGTGAGCCGGGTAAAGGCCGAAGGAACGTTTTCGTTGACGATTATCTCCTTCTTGTCCAATCCAAAAATTTTGTAGGCTGCCAACGTCGTGGCGCTGCTAAGCAAGCCTACCAGTAAAAGTGCCTTTAAGTTGTTTTTCATAAGTGTGTCGAGACCGATTATTTTTTAGTCAGTGAATTAACGAAGTAGTCTATCGGAAGGTTGCGAAAATAGATGGATTAACACATTTTAACAATCCTTTTTTGATGAATGCAAAAATCCCTCCACCGGGTGGCGGAGGAATTATTGCATTCACTCTTTGGGTTTGAGAAGCGGTTTGACGGGGCCGCCCACGCGGTTAAATTTTGGAAAAACCAGTCGTATTTCCTCGTTTAGCCCTTCAACTCCAGTTTTTCGCAGGCTTTTTCCGCCGCCGACTGTTCGGCTTTTTTCTTGCTGTACCCCGTCCCGACGGCGAACGATTGGTTGTCGACGACCAGATTCGCGGTAAATTCTTTGTTGTGGGTGTTGCCGTGTTCGCTGAGGTCAAAACGTAGGTCGCGGCCTTCGCGTTGTGCCCATTCGATAATAATACTTTTGAAGTTGGCGTTGGTCTGGACCACTTCGTCGAGGTCGAAGTGACCCGAAATGAGGCGTTTCAAAATGAATTTACGCGTAAACTGAAACCCTTTATCCAGGTACACCGCACCGACGAACGCTTCGAGTGCATCGCCGTACATGGAGGTACGGCCCAGCACCGTGCGCCGGTTGGCATCGAATTCAACGAGGCGATCCAGGCCCAACTTGCGGGCCACGATGTTGAGCGACTCCCGGTTGACAATCCGCGAGCGAATCTCGGTCAGGAAGCCTTCGTCTTTGTAGGGAAATTTTTTGAAAAGGTACTCGGCCACCACCATGCCCAGTACGGCATCGCCGAGGTATTCGAGCCGCTCATTCGACTCCCGGAAGCTGCGGCCAATAAGTTCTTTCCCCGCCGAGGTGTGCATGAAGGCCAGCCGGTACACCATCAGGTTGCCGGGCCGGGCACCGATAAGAACGGACACCGCCTTTTTGAGACTCTTGTCTTTGTCGGAACCAGGCTTAAAAAGGCGGACGATGGGACCGAACATCGCAGTGGTGAGGAAGACAAACACTATTCGGTGAGTTTACGAAACACCACACACGTATTATGACCGCCGAACCCGAAAGTATTACTGATGGCTACGTGAACCCGCCGGGTTTGGGCGTGATTGAACGTCAGATTCAGGCGCGGATTCAGGGCAGGATCATCGGTAAAATGATTGATGGTCGGGGGGATTAGTTGGTCCTGAATCGCCATGACGCAGGCCGCCGCTTCGATGGCGGCAGCTCCGCCCAGCAAATGCCCCGTCATGGATTTGGTCGAACTGATGTTGAGCGAAAAGGCGTGTTCGCCAAACAACCGTTCGATGGCATTGACTTCCTGCGGATCGCCGATGGGCGTCGAGGTGCCGTGCGTGTTGATGTAATCGACGGCCTCCACGGGCAGTTCGGCGTCTTCCAGGGCCAGCTTCATGCACATGTACGCCCCGCGCCCTTCGGGGTGGGGGGCCGTGATGTGGTACGCGTCGGAACTCATGCCGCCGCCAACCATCTCGCAGTAAATCCGGGCACCCCGGGCTTTGGCGTATTCATACTCCTCCAAAACGATGGCGGCGGCACCTTCGCCGAGTACGAACCCATCGCGGTCTTTGTCGTAGGGCCGGGAGGCCGTCATCGGATCGTCGTTGCGCTCCGAAAGTGCCCTCAACGCGTTGAAACCCCCGATTCCGGCCTGCGTGATCGCTGCCTCGGAACCGCCCGAAACGCACACGTCCATTTTACCCAACCGGATGTAATTGAAGGCATCGATGAGCGCATTGCCCGACGACGCGCAGGCGGACACCGTCACGTAGTTGGGGCCTCGGAATCCGTGCCGGATGGAAATAAGGCCGGAGGCACTATCGGCAATCATTTTTGGGATAAAAAATGGGTTGAATCGCGGCGAGCCGTCGCCCTTCGCGTAGCCCATCACTTCGTCTTCAAACGTTTTCAAACCGCCGATCCCCGCTCCCCAAATAACCCCAACGCGGTCGAGGTCCGTTTTTTCTTTATCAATGCCGGCATCCGCAATCGCTTCGTCGGCCACGACGACAGCAAATTGGGTAAACGGGTCCATTTTGCGGGCTTCCTGCCGGGGGATGAATTGGGTTACGTCGAAATCCTTCACCTCGCAGGCAAAGCGGGTTTTGAAGTTACCGGGATCGAATCGGGTGATGGGACCGGCCCCGTTGCCACCCGTGGCGAGTCCCTGCCAGAACGTCGCTGCGGTGTTGCCAATGGGCGTTAACGCACCCAATCCGGTGATTACCACTCGCTTTAATTGCATACCTGTACTGCTTTTGATAAAAGGAAAAGGGTCACCCGGTAACGAAACGTGCTAATTTGAAAATGAGTGACAGAGCAGTCATCTTCAAATTAGCACGCAAAAAATACCACGTTACTCTGACAAGGTGCGCCGGTGGTAACCCGCCCGTTGGCCGGTACACGTGACTAAAAAACTACTGATTCACCCAACGCCGCACGGACGTTGTCGAATTAATTTACTCCAGTAAAAAGAACAATTCAACAGGTGCTAATTTCAAAAACACTTAAATCCCGCACGGATGGGGCTTAATTGCTATCGTTGCTACGTTGGCCTGGCCCGAAGCCGTGCCGGTTAACACACTTGCATCTTGTCGGATTACTTGGCGTTCTCTTCGAGGTAAGCAACGGCCTGGCCAACGGTTTGGATGTTCTCGGCCTGGTCGTCGGGAATTGATACGTTGAATTCTTTTTCGAATTCCATAATTAATTCGACCGTATCCAGCGAGTCGGCACCGAGGTCATTGGTGAAGCTGGCCTCGGGAGTTACCTCCGATTCTTCCACGCCCAGTTTCTCGACGATAATGGCCTTCACTTTCGATGCAATGTCTGACATTTTTGTAGTGTTTTGGTTAGAAAAACGGCACAAAGAAAGAAGTTTCCAGCCAGATTATCAAAAAATGTTTCCGCTGAGAAAAGACCTTCCAACTTGGTTTACCGGATTCAAAAATACTGAAAATTAGTCAGTTGCAACCATCTATTCCCCGAACGTGACAAACTTAACTGCTGCGCAGGGAGTTAGCACCCTCACGTATTGACCCGCTGCACCGACTCGGGCGCGGGGGCAAACAGGGCCACGAAGTGCCGGCTTAATTCCTGGCGCGAAAACTGCGCCTCGGCCAACTGCCGGGCACGGTACCCGTAGGCATTCAACCGCGACGGCTCCAGTAGAAAGGGTCGAAGTTTAGCCCAGAATTCCGCCGGTTGGTCGGGGGGAGCGTACCACCCGCAGCGGTGTTGCTCAAGCAGATCGGTGTGCCAGCCGCGCAGGTTCATGATGCAGGGTTTGCCCGCCGCCAAGGCATCGAAGAGTTTGTTGGGAGAGTTTGTTTCCAACACCGGCAGCGGCAGGAACGAAATGTACACCGCATCGGTCACGTTCAGGATTTCTCTCAGGGTATACTTATCCACGTGGCCTAAAAAGCGCAGGTTGGTCAACGCCCTTTCGGCGGCGAGTTGCCGCAGGCGGGGTAGTTCGGAGCCAGTACCCACGATCAGAAAGATCACCTGATCGGCAATTTCTTCATCCTGGTTCTGCACGAAATGGGCGGCCTGAATCAAGGTTTCGAGATTCACCACTTTTCCAATCGAGCCGAAGTACGTGACAACCTTCTTTTGCTCTACATTGTATTTACACTCAAGGTGGGGTTTTTTGGCTTCAAACTGAAAGAAGGAGCAATCGGCGATATTGGGCAGGCATCTTGTTTTTCCGGCACCACCCCGTTGCTCAATGTAAGTTTGTATCGTGGGTGAAAGTGCTACAATGGTGTCGGCTTCGCGATAAAGTTTTTGTTCAAATGCGTACAGTAGCTTTTTTGTCAACCTATTGCGGATGATCCCCATCTCGATGGGCGTTTGCGGCCAAAGATCGCCCACTTCAAAAAAATAGGGTGTTTTCCGCAGCCACTTCATGCCCAGTGCCAGCAGACCAATCGTGAGCGGTACCGAGGCTACGTAAAGTCGTTGCGCGTTCAGCCGCCGGGCGTAAATCAAGCCGGTCAGGGCGAATTTCAGGTAGGCGTAAATCCGCCGCATGAAGCCATAACTTTGTTCGTAAGCAACCGGTAAATAGTGGACAGTGAGGCCGTCAATGCGTTTTTGTTCAAGGGTTTTGCCGTTGTGCGAAGTGAGCACGGTCACGTCATGACCCGCGTCGGTTAGCGCCTTAGCCAGGTAGTAGGAACGAATGATTCCCCCTTCATCGGGTGTTTTAAAAAACTGATAAACGTATAAAATTCTCATACGGACCAAATGAACCCTCCTGGGTTGGCACCCTGGTTTAGTAAACAAAGTAACTCATTTTTTGAGAAATCGTGCCTATTCGACCGGCGGCCAGGGCGGTAAAATCCACAGAAACCCTTTTGAAAGCCGCCGCCCGATTGCTACTTTTGTTTACAGTAATCTCCCACCTCTAAAGTGCCCAACACCATGACTACCTCGTCCCGCTTCCACACGGCCCGCAAGCCCGGCACGACTACGGTCAAAGAGGCCATCGACGAGCTCCTGAATGCGTACCACCTGCGCTCGAAGTTCAACGAAACCTATCTGGTGACGTTCTGGGAGAAACTCATGGGCCGGAGCATTGCCTCGCGCACCAACAAATTGTACGTCAGCGACAAAAAACTTTACGTTCAGATTCAGTCGGCTCCGCTCAAAAACGAGTTGTTGATGGCTAAATCAAAACTGATTGAATTGATTAACCGGGAAATGGGCGAAGAAGTAATCAACGAAGTGATTTTCATCTAATCATGGGTTGTAATCTGACGGGTTGGCGGCCAGAATTCACTTCCCGAAACTTTCCCCCGCATGAATGGGTTTCTGCCAACGAGCTTTTTACTCCTCCCCCCATGCGAAACAATCGAAAAACTGCCCACCGCGACGTTCTGCTTGAAAACGAAGAAAAGCGGTTGGATCTCGGCTTTGGCAAACAAATCACCGACCAGACGACCCGACTGATCAATCCCGATGGTTCGTTTAATGTTCGCCGCGTCAATCAATCCTTTTTCAGCCGACTCAATCTTTACCACCGGCTGATTACCATGTCCTGGCGTACGTTTATACTTCTAATTCTGGGGGCATTTTTCGTAACTAATTTTATTTTCGCTGGCCTTTACGAACTCCTCGGGATCGAGCACCTGGCCGGGGTCGATCAATCTACGGCCTGGACACGCTTCTACGACGCCTATTTTTTTAGTGCCCAAACCCTCACTACCGTGGGTTACGGGCGCATTGCCCCCGTGGGCTTTTGGACCAGCGCCGTCGCGGCGACTGAGTCCATGCTGGGTTTATTGACGTTTGCCCTGGCTACCGGGTTGCTTTACGGGCGTTTCTCGCGGCCCATTGCGCCGATCCGGTTCAGCGAACGGGCCATCATTGCCCCCTACCTCGACACCACCGCGTTGATGTTCAGGATCGTCAACGAACGCGCCAACCAGTTGATCGAAATCAATGTCGAGGTGGCGCTCTCGTTGCTCGAAGACCTGCCCAATGGCCGTCGAACCCGTAAATATTACGCGTTGTCCCTCGAACGGGGCAAGGTCAATTTTTTTCCGCTCAACTGGACCCTCGTCCATCCGATTACGGAGGAAAGTCCCTTGTTCGGTAAAACATCCGAAGAACTCGTTTACGCCGACGCTGAAGTTTTGATTTTGGTTCGTGCGACCGAGGATACGTTTTCGCAAACCGTATACGCGCGCAGTTCGTACCAGGCCCGGGATTTTGAATGGGGTGTCAGGTTCAAAACCATGTACGACAATCAGGCAAAAGGCATCACGACCCTGGACATCAGCAAACTCTCCGACACCGAACCGGCTCCACTGGTTTCAAACCTGGTTTTTGAGGAAGCCCCCGTAGCCAAACAGCGGGCGTAGGAGTAATTTGAATCAGTATTACCTTTTCACTTAAACAGAACCAACGCGGAGCCTCACCCCCGGGGCCCCCCCCACGGGGGGGGGGGGGGGGGGGGGGGGGTTTTGACAAACACCCCCCACCCCCCGGAGAACAAGGAGGGGGGTTGGGGGGGGGGGGGGGGTA
>JAJAZB010000234.1 GCA_026785975.1 Cytophagaceae bacterium
CCGTCTACCGTGCGGGGGCTGAGGCGCATTTCGTGGGCAATTTGGTGGTAGGTCAGTTCGGAGCAGACCAGTTTCAGAAAAGCGATTTCCCGGCGGGTCAGGTGCGTGAAGGAAAGAGTACCGTAGGTCAGGGTAGATGTTATTTCTATGGTCGGTGAAAAGAGGGTAGGTTTGAAAGCGGGAAATAGAGGTTTTCCACTTTGGATTCCGTACCGTTTAATCAAAAAGCAACCAGTCATTTTTACACCGCTTAAAAAATCTGAATTTTCGTACCGGGTTGATAGTCAGGCAAAGATGAATTCATGCTTTCGGGCAACGACCTCGCCTCAGCCGAACGGTTTCGTAGCCATCCCGTAAAAACCCCTGTCTTTAAAAATCAGGGATTTTTACGCTATTTTTTTTCATCCCTGCCTTCTACGTTTGTCTGGTTCTTACGCACACCGCCTTTCCACTTACTCATACCGGGTTGTTCACGATGTTCCGAAGGGTCACTGCGAACGTTTGATGCTGCGGGTCTGTGACCCGGTTAAGCCTGATTCCTGGTAACCCAACAATCGCAACGCTAAACCAGCCAGCGAAGTGGGGCCTGAATACTCAGGGCCTGCCGTTCACAAAACGGCGATTCCTCTGGTTCTGGATGTTTATCCAGAACGACCTCGCACCTCGATAGTACGACTATCTCATTACCAATTTTTCCACCTATAAAAAGTAAACTCAATATGGCAACCCGAAAAACCCCTTCTGGCGAGTCAGCAAATCCAGGCCGGGACTCCAATGAATTCATGGACAAACTCAAGCAGTTTGTTCGCACCCGTGGGGCCGACTACCTGCGCGATCACAACATTTCTTCGGTCGGAATCGGATACAAACAAACCGGTGGTAAGGCGACCCGAGAGCTTTCCATTCAGTTTACCGTCGGTGAAAAAGTGGTTCCCGAACTGCTCGAAGTACTCGGTACGGAAGAAATCCCGTCTTCGTTCATCATCGACGGCGTTGAAGTCCCGACCGACGTAATTCAGCGCAAATTCGAGCCGGAGTTTCGGGTGGTGAGCGAAGCCGCCACGCCCGCGCGCAAAAATCGGATCGATCCGGTTGTACCCGGCGTGAGTGTGGCCAACCGGACTGTTTCGGCGGGCACCATTGGCTGCATGGTTTACGACCGGGTCGACGGTACACCGTACATTCTCAGCAACTGGCACGTGCTGCACGGGCCGCTCGGGCGCATTGGCGACGAGATTGTGCAGCCTGGGCCACACGACGACAACCGCGTCCAGTTGAATTACTTCGGCAAACTCATCCGGTCGCACCTCGGGCCGGCGGGCGACTGCGCCATTGCCAGCATTGAGGGGCGGGGGTTCAACCCCGAAATTCTTGAACTTGGGGTGAAGGTGGAGCAATTGGGCGAAGCCGAACTCGGCGACAAAGTCATCAAAAGTGGCCGGACTACGGCTGTGACCCACGGCATCGTGACGCGCATTCACACCATCGCCAAAATCAATTACGGCGCCATCGTCGGGGAGAAACTCATTGGAGGTTTTGAAATTGGTCCCGATGAAAACCACCCTCCCGAAAACGAGGAGATCAGCATGGGCGGTGATTCAGGCTCGGCCTGGCTGTTTAAGTCGATCAACGGCAGGCCTTCCAACGTCATGGCCGGTCTTCATTTCGCGGGCGAAGGACCGGAAAATCCAAACGAACACGCCGTGGCCTGCTACGCCCGGTCGGTTTTTGAAAAACTCGAAATCGTGCTCGTCCCGCCGCCGCAACCCGACCCCGGTCAAACTCAGGGGCGCGGTTACCGGCTAAATTTCCTCGGGATACTCGTTAACCTGCCTAAACTCGGCCCGGCCATTCGCAACGATGCCTTCAGGTTGAGTAGTTCGGAGGTAATTCCCTACACGCACTTCTCGCTGGCTATGTCGAAATCCCGTCGGTTTGCCTCCTGGGTGGCCTGGAACATCGACGGGGGTAACATCAAGCGCGTCAGCCGGAATGGCATTCCCTTCGTGGTCGACCCTCGCCTGCCAACCGCCGTTCAGGTTGGCAACGATCTTTATAGTGGGAACCGCCTGGACCGGGGGCACATCGCCCGCCGCGCAGATCTGGTGTGGGGAACGGACGCGGAAGCCCGGCAAGCCAACCGGGATTCATTTTTCTTCACCAACATCACGCCTCAGATGGACAACTTCAATCAGGGAAGCCTGGGGGGAATCTGGGGCAAACTCGAAGACGCCGTTTTTGAGGAAGTCGACGTCGACAACCTGAAGGTGAGCGTATTCGGCGGGCCGGTGTTCCGTAGCGACGACCGGGTATTTCGGGGTGTAAAAATCCCGCGCGAATTCTATAAAATTATTGCCTTTATGGAAGGCGGGGCCTTGAAGAGTAAAGCCTTTTTATTGACTCAGAATCTCGATCAGCTCGAAGTGCTCGACCTCAATCAATTTCGGGTTTTTCAGGTCACGCTTGTCGAAGTTGAGCAACGAACCAGCCTGATTTTCCCCAATACCCTGAAAGCGGCCGATGCCTTCGCCGAGCAATTGGAAACCGCTTCGGAGGCACTCAGCGACCGAAAACCGCTCGATTCGCTGGACGAAATCAAGTGGTGATTTCCATTCCATCCACCCGGTTTCGTCAACTGGTACGCCGGATTTGTGACAAGTTTAATAGTTTGAAGTACCCTTCTTTTTCAGTTTAACCCTCTAAATTTTACAAACATGGCAAAGCGACAACGCGAAGAAAACAGTACGACCGAAGCAGCCGGATTCTCCGGCTTCGGGGGTCATCTTCTGGCGGCTCCGACCGACTCGTCGGAAGGGGCCAGGGCGATGAGTAGCGCAGAGGACGCCCTGCTTACAAATTTGGCTGCGCTCGGCATCGAGGACGCGGAGCAATTGGTAGCGCTCATTTCGATCCCCGGTATTCGGCGGGAATTGGAGTCGGTACTCGACTCGACCGACGGAACCCTGGAGGCCCTGCTCGACCGGGCATCCTCCTCCCTGCCCACCGACCGCGCCGCCCTGGTGAGCAATCCCGCCCCCCGCGACTTGGGCCTGGGTGCGTTGTCACCTACCCCGGAAATGATGGCTACTGCGGAGCGATCAGCCGTAGAAGTGGCTGACTTCGAGGCGATCAGCCTCCCCGCCGCCATCAACCTGATTCCGTTTATGCAGCCGATTCGTAACCAGGGACCCCGTGGCACCTGTGTGGCCTACACGCTTACCGCGCTCAACGAGTACATACTCCGCCGCCGGGGTTTGGTTCGGAACCTTTCCGAGCAGCACCTGTACTATGAAGTCAAACTCATCGACGGAGCGGCCGCCGCTTGCGGTACCTGGCAGGCAAAGGCCGTACTCCCTCTTCAGTCGAGGGGCCAGTGCATGGAGTCAATCTGGCCCTACAACCCCAACCTGCCTTGCAACAACCACGGCCCACGGCCCGCGAATGCCCGACCAAACGGCTTGAATTACCGCCTTTCCACGCTTGCCGTGCCCGCCCGCAACGTACTCGCCTACAAGGCGCAAATGGCCCGACAGCGTCCGGTGACGATTTCCATTCCGGTTTACAACAGTTGGTATCAATCGCAGGAAACCCGCCGATCCGGGCGCATCACCATGCGCATTGGCAATGAACAGGCCGTTGGTGGACACGCCGTGTGCCTGGTCGGGTACCAGGACACGCCCGGCAGTCCGGGTGGGGGTTACTTCATTGTCCGCAACAGTTGGGGAACCGCCAGTTTTGGGTATCAATCTCCCTACGGCGCGGGGTACGGTACTATCCCGTACCAGTACATTACCAACGATGCCTACCTGGGTGAATCATTCACGGCCATCGTGCCCGGAATTGCGAACGAGGAGGAAGGCGGTGAAGAGGTGGTTCAGGCCAGCAAAACAACCGTAACCATTGAAGTGAAGCCCAACATAACGATCACCATTTCGTCCACGTAGCCGTTTTTCTTCAATCCGACTAAACGCAAAAAGGCACTGAAACCGGTTTCAGTGCTTTTTTGCGTTCGCCCACCGGTCGCTAAGCCATCAATCTTTCTTGTGACTTCCCGGACGCAACGCGCCCAGTCCACGGTCATCGGTATCGGCCTGTTTTTCCATTTGTTCCCGCACCGACGGGGCCAGGGTAGCCCGGGCGGAATCGACCAGGCTCTGGGCGCGCTCCTGAGAAACGCCGAGTTGCTCCGCCAGGGAACGGACGCCGTGCGTAGTGGCGCTGAGGGCCACCACTTGTTCAGCCGTTGTTATCCAAACTTCACTCAACCGGGCCACCTGATCGTCCGACCAGCCCGGTACTTGTTCCAAAGCAGTCTCTTCCATGATGTTAAGATGATTTGCAAATTGGTTGAAAACATATCCTGACTTTTTAACTTCCTCCCCTCAGCGACTACGGAAAGTACTTCTCTTCCGCTTTTTTGAATTGATCGGATCCGCCGTTCACCCCAGCCGTACCACTAATTTATCAACTTGTTGTTTGCGTTGCACAAAAAAATGCGCGGTAGCAAAAAGTTTCTACCCCTTGGTTTATGCCCGAAACCCACCTCGCTGTTCGCGATGTTTCTACAGAACATCGCGAACATTCAATAGTGCGGGTCTGTAACCCGCCAATTCTGCCTGGTCAGGCCCAACGTTTGGTAACGCACGTTTCTGGTCCCAACGCTAAACGGCCAGCGAAGTGGGACCTGCCGTTTGAAAACGGTAATTATTTGGGTTTCGGATAACCCTGCGAAACAACGTTCGACTGGATTTTATGGCCCGTTCCAAGTCCTGACCGCACAAGCTCGCCCAACGAAGAAATCTTTTTTTGGCAGTGAAGTTAAAGCCAGTGTTTTCCTGCTTTACTTCGCAAACCACATTCTCCTCCGAACCTCCATGAAACCTATCCTCCTGCTGAGCGCACTCGGGCTTTGCCTGCTGGGCAGCACCGCAACTTTCGGCCAGCAAATCTCCCGCGATGAACTGCTTTTTCTCACGCCCGAATGGAAGGGCGAACGCTTCCCCGATGGCCGTCCCAAAGTGCCCGACGCCCTTTTGAAACGGATGAAACTCGTCACGCACGAGGAAGCGTGGGCGGTGTTGAAAAACGAAAATTACCGCCACCAGTACGCCGAAGGCTGGCAATGCATCAACCCCGACAGTGTGCTGGTGGGCCGGGCACTCACGGCGACGTTTATGCCGGGCCGCCCGGACGTGCAGCGCGTGATTGATAAAAAAGGCCACGAAAAAGACGGGCGCATCAAGTCGCAGAACGCCTGGCCCATCGACCTGCTCGTGAAAGGCGATGTGTACGTGGTGGACCAGTTTAGCGCCCACGAAAACGGCCCCACCATCGGCGACAACCTCGGCAATTCGATTTTTGCCAAATCCGGCAACGGCATCGTCTACAACGGAGCCATCCGCGACATCGCCGGGCTGAAGGAAATCGGCGGCTTCACGTCGTTTTTCCGCAGCTACCATCCTTCGCACCACCTCAACGACCCCGACGGTGAACTAAACACCACGCTCGTGGCCATCAACCACCCCACCCACATCGGCGACGCGATGGTGTTGCCCGGCGACGTGGTGCTGGGCCGCGACGGGGCCGTGGCGTTTATTCCGGCGCACCTGGCCGAAAAAGTGGTAACGACCTCCGAAATTATTCGCCTTCGCGATATGTTTAGCCACCTGCGCCTGCGCGAGCAAAAATATACCCCCGGCCAGATCGACAACCGCTGGACCGACGACA
>JAJAZB010000235.1 GCA_026785975.1 Cytophagaceae bacterium
GATATAATCACCGCAAGAAAAAGCCGCTGGAATGCACAATTTAATACTTAGGTCACTTTCATCAGGAATCGAAGTGGTGATAAAATCTGCTTTTAAGCTATCTTGAAAGAAAACTATGGAAAGATGTTTATTACTATCGTAAAATATTTTTGAACGCTCTTTGAATCTACTCTCATATTCGTCTACCGTTTTTTGAGTCGATGTTTCAGAATTTTTATTATTAACTTCATTGCCACTACAAGCCTGAAAAATAGTTAATGCAAGGAGTAATTTTTTGAATTTTCTCATTTTTTGAGTTTGAGTTAAAAACAAATTGTGCCACGATTCCAAACCGTGGCACAATTTCGCAAAATCTTCAAAAACACACAAACAAATTACACATCCACCCGCGCATACTTCGCGTTCTTTTCAATGAATTCTCGCCGGGGGGCCACTTCGTCGCCCATGAGCATCGAGAAGAGGTGGTCGGCTTCGGCGGCGGAGTCGATGGTGACTTGCTTTAATGTCCGCGTGTCGGGGTTCATCGTCGTTCCCCAGAGTTGCTCGGCGTTCATTTCACCCAACCCTTTGTAGCGCTGAATGCCCACCAGGTCGGGGCGGTCGCCGCCGATTTCGCGCACGGCCTGTTCGCGTTGCGGCTCGGTCCAGCAGTAGCGCATTTGTTGGCCTTTCTTCACCTGGTACAGCGGCGGCTGGGCGATGTAGATGTAGCCGTTGTCGATGAGATCCTTCATGTACCGGAAAAAGAACGTCAGGATCAGCGTGCGGATGTGGCTACCGTCCACGTCAGCATCCGTCATGATAATGACTTTGTGGTAGCGCAACTTGTCGATGTTGAGGGCACGCTCGTCGCCTTCGCGGCCAAACTGCACACCCAGCGCGGTAATCATGTTTCTGATTTCCTCGTTGTCATAAATCTTGTACTCCTGGGCTTTTTCCACGTTCAGGATTTTCCCGCGCAGGGGCAAAATGGCCTGGAAATCGCGGCTACGGCCCTGCTTGGCCGTACCGCCAGCCGAGTCGCCCTCCACGAGGTAGAGTTCGCAAACGGCAGGATCGTTGTTGGAACAGTCGGCCAGTTTGCCGGGCAGACCCGTGCCGCCGAGTATCGTTTTGCGCTGCACAGCCTCGCGGGCCTTGCGGGCGGCGTGCCGGGCCGTGGCCGAAAGGATGACCTTGTCCACGATCATCTTGGCTTCGCGGGGGTGTTCTTCGAGCCAGGTTTTGAGCATTTCGCTCATGGCCTGCGACACCGCCCCGGCCACGTCGCCGTTGCCGAGTTTGGTTTTGGTTTGGCCTTCAAACTGGGGTTCGGCCACTTTTACCGAAATCACCGCCGTGAGGCCCTCGCGGAAGTCTTCGCCTGAAATCTCAATTTTTACCTTCGCCAGCATCCCGCTTTTGTCGGCGTAGTCTTTCAACACGCGGGTGAGCGCCATCCTGAAGCCCGCCACGTGGGTGCCGCCTTCGACGGTGTTGATGTTGTTGACGTAGCTAAATACGTTCTCCGAGTAGGAGTTGTTGTAAATCATCGCCACCTGCACGGGCGTACCGCCCCGGTCGCCTTCCATGTAAATCGGCTCGGGTAGGAGCGCCTCGCGGGTGCTGTCGAGGTACCGAACGAATTCCACCAGGCCGCCCTGGGAGTAGAAATCTTCGCCCCGGAAACCGCCCTCGGGCTGTTCGTCGCGCTCGTCGCTGATGGTGATGTGAATGCCTTTGTTCAAAAACGCCAACTCGCGCAGGCGTTGCGCCACGGTTTCGTATTTGTACTCGGTCGTGACGTTGAAAATCGACTCATCGGGCTTAAAGTGGATCGTGGTGCCATGGCGGTCACCGGCTTCACCGATCACTTCCACGGGGTACTGCGGCACCCCGATTTTATAGTCCTGCTGAAAAATCTTGCCTTCGCGGTACACGGTGGCCCGCAGGTCGATCGAGAGCGCGTTGACGCAGGAAACCCCCACGCCGTGCAAGCCGCCGGAAACCTTGTAACTGCCCTTGTCGAACTTGCCGCCCGCGTGGAGTACCGTCATGACGACTTCGAGCGCCGAGCGCTTTTCTTTGGACATGATCCCCGTGGGAATGCCCCGTCCGTTATCCTCAACCGAAATGGAATTATCTACGTGAATGGTGACGTTGATCGTGTCACAGTACCCCGCCAGGGCTTCGTCGATGGCGTTGTCCACCACTTCCCAAATCAGGTGGTGGAGACCTTTTGACCCCGTGTCACCGATGTACATTGAGGGCCGCAGGCGCACGGCCTCAAGGCCCTCAAGAACCTGGATGTTGTCGGCCCCGTAATTGGACTCCGGCAGGGCGATTTTTACTTCTTCAAGAACGTCGTTGGTCATAGTGAATGAGGGTAATTTTGAATGCGTTAATGAGTGCTCCCGGTTTGACCGGTCAGGAACATTTTCAGTTGGTAAAAATACAAAGAAAAACGCATAGTTTAACCACTTTTTCCGGGTAAAGTGCTACTAATGCCCAAAAAAATTGCTGAATTTCAGTGAAGCTTTTATTGCCCGTTTGGGTGACGTAATTTTCGGCGAAAAACGCTCGGTTTCCCCATGATTTCCTGCCAAAAGCACCTCTTTTCATTGCCGCCCGATGTCCATTATTTCAATGCGGCCAGCCTGTCGCCTACGCCCAACGCCGTTGAGGCAGCGGGCCTGGAGGGTGTGCGGCGCAAAAGTCAGCCGCAGCACATCGAGAGCCGCGACTGGTTTACCGACGCGGATGAGTCTAAGTCGCTGTTTTCCAGGCTAATAGGTTGCGCTGAACCCGCCCGGATTGCCTTGGTTCCGGCGGTGAGCTACGGCATGGCGGTCGTGGCTAAAAACCTGAAGGCCAAGACCGGTTTGCGGGAGGGACAGCAGATTCTGCTCGTCGGTGAGGAATACCCCAGCGACGTGTACGCCTGGGAGGAAGTGTGCCGCGAACGAAACCTGACGACCAAAACCGTGACGCCACCACCGGGCGAAGGCCCGCTCGGATTGCGCTGGAACCAGGCGATTTTAGAGGCTATCGACGAAACCGTTTGTCTGGTGGTGGTGCCGCCGCTGCACTGGATCGACGGGACGCTTTTCGATCTGAAAACCATCCGCGAGCGGGCAACGGCCGTGGGTGCGTGGCTGGCCGTGGATGCGACTCAAACCATCGGCGCGTACCCGTTCGACGTGGAAGCCATCCAACCCGATGCCCTGGTTTGCGCGGGTTACAAATGGCTGCTGAGCGGCTATGGGCTGGGATTTGCGTATTTCGGGCCGACTTTCGACAATGGACAGCCCATCGAGCAAAACTGGATCAACCGCGTCAATAGCGAAGATTTCAGTCGACTCATCGATTACCAAACCGACTATCGGCCCGGTGCCGCACGGTATTCGGTGGGGGAACACAGCAACTTCATCCTGTTGCCCATGCTGATAACCGCCCTGCGCCAACTGCTGGACTGGACACCCGAGGGCATTCAAACCTACTGCCGCGATCTCATCGCACCAACTATTGCGGACTGGGAAAACCTGGGTTTTTCGCTGGAAAATGAAGCCTGCCGCGCCAGTCACCTCTTCGGTTTGCACCCGCCGGTCGGATTGGTTTTGAACAAGCTGCGCGAGGAGTTCGCCCGGCGGCAAGTGTACGTGTCAGTACGGGGCGATGTAATCCGGGTATCGCCGCACGTGTACAATGACGCAGCGGATTTAAGGGCGCTGACGGCGGCGTTGGCACTGTTTGTCTGAACCACGCGACCGTCGCGCGGTTCAGATTACTCACTTCGGTGTCACGGGAAGTACCCGATCCACCTGCTTTTTCTTATTCCAGGGGGCCGTGGTGCGACGCGCCATGTCGATTGTGAAGAGCGCCACAACGAGGGTGAAAAGCAGCGCAACAATTAAGAATATTTTTTTCTGACGGTTCATGCTTCAACGGATTGTAGTCGGGTGACTCTGGGTCGGCCAATTGACTTTGTCAAAAAACAGGCCGGGTGGCCGGAGCCATGACAAAAAAGGTTTGAACCCAATTTTACTTAACAAAAAACGGAATCCTAAGCGGGTTTAAAGGTAAACGTTACGCCCTAAAAAAGGTTTACGCGGGTAAAATTGCGCAGAAATAGAACAGGGTTTTCCAAAAAGAACGTCCTAAAAAATTCGTCTGATTCCTCCGAATTCCCGGACGTATGGCCATTCTCTGAGGAGTCGGCCTGACACTCTTTACCTCTGAATCCCTACTTTTACGAGCCGGTTTGAATAAACATCAGTCGGCTTTCTTCCCTAACCCATTGATAATCAAAATGGTTTTAATCTTACGAAACGCATTCGCGCTGTTGGTTAGCCTGGCTCTGGCCAGAGGATTCGCGCAAAATTCTTCAATTACCTCCGACACGACGGCCACGGAATTGAAACCCGTCATCGTGGTCGCTTCCCGCCTTCAGCAAACTACGCGCGAAACAGGCCGCAATGTGACCATTGTCTCGGGTCGGGAACTGAGCCGGTTTCCGGTCAATTCCCTCGACGATTTGCTCCGTTGCCTCCCTTCGATCGAAGTACAAAGTCGGGGGAGTTTCGGGGCGCAGGCCGACATCACCTTGCGGGGGAGTACGTTCAACCAGGTGTTGATTCTGTTGGATGGAATGCGCGTCAATGATCCGCTCACGGGTCACCTCAACGGGTATTTGCCCATTACCCCCGCAGAAATCGAGCAGATTGAAATCGTGCGCGGAGCCGGTTCGGCCCTGTACGGCCCCGATGCGGTGGGTGGAATTATCAACATCGTGACCAAAACCTTCGCGGCCAGCCGCCCGGCTGAAACCGCTGAGGTACAAGCGACGGTTCAGCGCGGGGAATGGCGTCTCTGGAACATCAACGCGGGTGGTTTTTGGCAAAATCAGAAGCTGCGCGTCAGTGGTGGGGTTTTGACGAATATGACCCAAGGGCAGCCGCTCGATGCGCCGAGTACCCGCCGCAACGACGTTGACCTGAAAACCTATTCAATTTCAGCCAATTACGCGCTGACGCCGAAACTGACGCTCGCCGCCCGGACCGCGTTTGATCGCCGCGATTTCAACGCCCAGTGGTTTTACACAACTAGCACCGCCGACCTCTCGCGGGAAACCACGACGCGTAATTTCTACCAAACCCAACTCCGGTTTCGGCCCAACGAGCGGCAACAAACCGAGTTCCAGTTTGCCCACGCCTACTCGACCGATTTCTACGTGTTCAACCCTGCTTTTACGCCCAGCAGTCACCAAATGCGGTTTACGAACGCTCAACTCAACCAGTTTTTCCAATTCAACGACCGCTGGAAATTGGCTCTTGGCGGACAGTACGACGTGCGCAAGATTGAATCGAACGACCGGGGAAATCACGAAACAGCGCACTGGGGCCTGTACAGCGTACTCACGGCGCAAACGGCCTTTGGTCTGACCGCGACGGGGAGCCTGCGTTACGACCAGGATCAGTCGTACGGCGGTGAAGTGCTGCCCCAACTCAATCTGAGTTATTCGCCCCAGGAAAAGTGGGTGTTGCGCGGGTCGGTGGGCAAGAGCATCCGGGCCGCCGATTTTACCGAACGCTACGTGTCCAACAACTTACCGGGGCCGCTTTCGGCGGGGCGAAACATCGGTTTGGCCAACCTCCAGGCCGAGCGGGCGACCAACACCGAGTTGGGTGCCGACTGGATGCCGATACCAGATATAACTCTGAAAGTCACGGGGTTTCTGCGGAAAGGAACGGGCCTGATCGACTACGTCAGTCTGCCCGGCACGGAGGTATTCCGTCAAACCGCGTTGAGAAACCTTGTTCTTGATCGCTCGTATCGGTTGGCGCAAAACCTGTTTGACGTGCAAACCCGGGGCGTTGAAACCGAGATTTGGGTAAAACGCGAACTTGGTAAAAAGGTCTCGCTGGATTTGGTGGGCGGCTACACCCGTCTGAACACGGCCAACGCGGGTGGCGTGGTTTCGCAGTACCTCGCCAATTTTGCCCGTCATCAGGTGACCGGTACGCTGACGTTAACCGCCGGACGCGTCGCCTGGAGTTTAAGCGGACTTTATAAAGAACGCACCCGGGCGGCGGTTGAGGCCATCAATCGGAGTCTTACGCCGGGTTACAAGGTTTTCCACACCAAACTCGATGTAGCGGTACTGCCCAACCAACTTTACCTAACGGCCCAGGTGCATAACCTTTTCGACGAACGCTACGCCGATATTCTGGGTGCGCAAATGCCCCGCCGTTGGGTCATGGGCGGACTGCGCTGGCAACTAAGGCGGTGAAGGGTGGAGGCAGCAAAACCAAGGACAAGCCGTCATGTTGAACTTGTTTCAGCACCTTCCAAGTGCCGATGAGCCACTTAGTCGCAGCAAAGCCATTGAATCCTTGAGTTGGAAGGTGCTGAAACAAGTTCAGCATGACGATGCCCGTTTTTTAACTCAAACCCTCCTCTTATTTCATATCATATCCCGCCAGTTTCTCCGGGGAGTCGTAAAAAATGAGTTTCCCGGTGCGGCCCGATACCTCGGCCCAGGTGCCTTCAAAGCCGATGGCGGCCACGGCACTGGTGGGCATATTGCCTAGTTGTTCGCGGGTGAGGTATTCGGCAAAATACGTTACGGCGGGGTTGTGCCCCACAAGCAGCACCGACTGAATGGCATCGGGCAAGGCATTGAGCGCGGCCAGATACAGGCGGGGCGCGCCTTCGTAGAGATTTTCGGCGTACTCGATCTTGTCTTTGTCAAACCCGATTTGCCCAGCCAGTACCTCCGCCGTCAGGCGAGTGCGCTCCGAGGGACTACTGATTAGCGCGTCGGGTTTGATGTTTTTTTTGGCCAGCAACTTACCCATTCGGGCGGAGTCGATCATGCCCTGAGGGTTGAGGAGGCGGCTGAAATCGTGCGGGCCACCGGCGGGTTTTTCCGCCTCAGCGTGGCGGACCAGATACAAAACTCTCATTGGAAATCAAGCGGTTTGGCGATACGTGTCAACGACGCAAAGTTGTTAAAAAAAACGTTCTCAAGCGGGTGATTTGCCAACTGGCTTAGGGGATTTTTTCTGCGTAATTTTGTAAACTAATTGAGAAACCCAGTGGCTGATGCCCGTGTTTCCAGGCAGAAAATAACGAGATTGAACACACGCAAGTCCATTTGAAGGGACGCGGAATTGATACCAATGAGCAACTTAGAATTAGAAATCGCGAAGCGCCGGACGTTTGGCATTATCTCGCACCCGGATGCGGGGAAAACGACATTGACCGAAAAATTGCTCCTTTTCGGCGGAGCAATCCAGACCGCCGGGGCCGTAAAATCGAACAAAATCAAAAAAGGCGCGACCTCCGACTTCATGGAAATTGAGCGCCAACGGGGAATTTCGGTAGCTACTTCGGTGATGACTTTTGAGTATGACGGGCTGAAAATCAACATCCTGGATACCCCTGGTCACAAAGATTTTGCCGAGGATACTTACCGGACATTAACGGCCGTCGACTCGGTGATTTTGGTGATCGACTGCGTGAAAGGCGTGGAGGAGCAAACCGAGCGCCTGATGGAAGTGTGCCGGATGCGCAACACGCCCGTCATTATTTTTGTCAATAAAATGGATCGCGAAGGCCAAAATCCCTTCGATTTGCTCGACGAATTGGAGCAAAAACTGAAGATCAGTGTACGCCCGCTTTCCTGGCCCATCAACATTGGGATGAAGTTTAAGGGCGTGTACAATTTGTACGAAGGCTCGCTGAATTTGTTCAGTGCGAACAAAACCAAGATTGAGCGTGAAGTCGTCGCGATTGAGGATTTAGCGTCGCCCCAACTCGACAAGCAGATAGGTGAGCGCGACGCCGCCCAACTGCGCGAGGACGTTGAACTGATTGATGGCGTGTACGGCGAATTTGACCGGCAGGCCTACCTCGAAGCCCGCGTCGCGCCGGTGTTTTTTGGTTCGGCGGTCAATAATTTCGGGGTGCAGGAATTGCTCGATGCCTTTTGCCGGATTGCGCCGCCCACCGGCGAGCGCGCCACCGACGTGCGCGTGGTGGAACCGGAAGAGAAGAAATTCAGTGGTTTTATCTTTAAAATCCACGCCAACCTCGATCCTAAGCACCGCGATCGCATTGCGTTTTTGCGGGTGTGTTCGGGTACGTTTGAGCGCAATAAATTTTACCACCACGTGCGGTTACACAAAGACGTGCGCTTTGCCAATCCGTACAATTTCATGGCCCAAAGCAAAGACGTCGTCGAAGAGGGTTTCCCCGGCGACGTTCTGGGATTGTACGACACGGGGCACTTCAAAATCGGCGATACGCTCACCGAAGGCGAGGATTTCTTGTTCCAGGGAATTCCGAGTTTTTCGCCGGAACTGTTTCGCGAATTGGTCAACCTGGACCCAATGAAATCCAAGCAATTGGAGAAAGGAATTCAGCAATTGACCGACGAAGGGGTTGCACAATTGTTTTCGCTCCAACCCGGCAACCGGAAGATCGTGGGTACCGTCGGCGAGTTGCAATTTGAAGTCATCCAGTACCGCCTGGAGCACGAATACGGGGCCAAGTGCCGTTTCGATACTATGCCCATCGCCCGCGCCTGCTGGATTACGTCGGACGACAAAACCAAACTGGCCGAGTACATCCGTTTGAAGGGTATGCAGATTGCTTACGACAAAGATCAGCACCCGGTTTTCCTGGCCGAAAGCGACTGGATGTTGCGGATGAACCAGCAAAATAACCCCGATATTCAATTTCACCTGACGTCCGAATTTAAGCTGGCGGCGGAGGTTTGAGTGGAATTGCGTTTGTCCGAAATTCGTTTAGTTTTGCGCTAAATCCTTACTAAACTGATTATGAGCACTATCGAATACATTCAAAGTCGAGGTGGAATCACGGAAGAGAAAGCCAGGAATCAGTTTGCTACGGAGGATAAAGTAAAGGTGCTGATCTCTGATGCAAAAGTTGACCTGATCAAGTGGATGATTGGCTTTTGGGTTACGCAAATGGCGGCACTGATTGGACTTTATCTAATACGCAAGGTGACGGCGGGAAGGCAGTAATCAACGTTTTCGAAAGAGGGTTTCAAAACCCGTTTGTCTCCCCCGGCACGAAGTTATTTTCAGATAGTCTCCGATAAAAAAAGGCAACCAGTTAATCACCTCTTTCGTGAACTTTTAGGCGGTTCTGACTAAACTGATCAAACTCAATTCGCGCACCGCCTCAGCAATGCCCGCCGGGTCGAAACCGCACTCGCGATGGAGTTCGATTTGCTCGCCGTGCTCCACCACGCGGTCGGGAATGCCGAGGCGCCTGAGGCGGGCCGTGTAATCGTGGTCAAGCATGAATTCAGCCACGGCGGATCCAAATCCACCCATCACGCAGCCATCTTCGACGGTGATTATTTTGTCAAATTTTTGAAACACCTCGTGCAACAAATCCACATCGAGCGGTTTCACGAAACGCAGGTCGTAATGCGCGGGGGAAAGGCCCTCTTTTTCGAGCAGTCGACAGGCTTCCACGGCGTAGTTGCCGATGTGACCAATGGTTAGAATGGCCACGTCGTCGCCATCCTGTATTTTTCGTCCTTTTCCAATTTCTATTTTTTCGAGCGGCGTTCGCCAGTTGGGCATCACGCCTTCCCCCCGGGGATAGCGAATCGTGAAAGCCCGGCCCAATGCTTTCGTTTCATCGAGCGAGGCCGTGTACATCAGGTTGCGGAGTTCCTGTTCGTTCATCGGTGCCGCGACGATCATGTTGGGAATGCAACGCATGAAAGCCAAATCGTACGCGCCGTGGTGCGTCGGGCCGTCGGCACCGGCAAAACCGGCCCGGTCGAGGCAGAAAATAACGGGCAATTCCTGAATGCAAACGTCGTGAATGACCTGATCGTAAGCCCGTTGCATGAACGTGCTGTAAATGTTGCAGAACACCGTCAGCCCCTGCGTAGCCATGCCCGCCGAAAACGTCACGGCGTGTTGCTCGGCGATGCCCACGTCGAAAGCCCGTTCGGGAAGGGCCTTCATCAACATATTCATGGATGAACCGCTCGGCATGGCGGGAGTCACCCCAACGACTTTGGGATTTTGCTGGGCCAGTTCAACGAGCGTATGGCCAAAGACGTCCTGGTACTTTGGCGGCTGGGGCGTATCGTAAACTTTCTTGAAAATGACGCCCGTCACCTTGTCGAATTTTCCCGGTGCGTGCCACTTCGTCTGATCTTTCTCGGCCAGTGGGTAGCCCTTGCCTTTCACGGTAACCGCGTGCAGTATTTTTGGGCCGGGGATGTCTTTCAGGTCGTTGAAAATTTCCACCAGATGATCGATGTCGTGCCCATCCACCGGGCCGAAATAGCGGAGGTTGAGGCTTTCAAATAAGTTGCTCTGATGGAGCAACGTGGCTTTGAGGCCCGTTTCTATTTTCGAAACAATTTCCTGCGCCGTTTTCCCAAACATACTCATTTTGCCGAGCAGATTCCACACCTCATCCTTCACCCGGTTGTAGGTGTGCGATGTCGTGATGTCGGTGAGGTAGTCTTTGAGTGCCCCCACGTTGGGGTCGATGCTCATGCAATTATCATTGAGCACGATGAGCAAATTGGTATCCTGCAAAGACCCGGCGTGGTTCATGGCCTCGAAGGCCAGCCCCGCCGTCAGTGCTCCGTCGCCAATGACAGCGATATGCTGCTGATTGAAATCGCCGTTGTGCCGGGAGCCAACGGCCATGCCCAACGCCGCCGAAATCGACGTAGACGAATGCCCCACGCCGAATGTGTCATATTCGCTTTCCTTGCGTTTTGGAAAACCCGAGAGGCCACCGTACTGCCGGTTGGTCGGGAAGTTGTCGCGTCGTCCGGTGAGGATTTTATGTCCGTAGGCTTGGTGGCCCACGTCCCAAACGAGTTGATCGTCGGGGGTATTGAATACGTAATGCAGCGCAACGGTGAGTTCAACCACGCCCAAACTTGCCCCAAAATGCCCCCCGTACACGGATACATCGTCAATAATGAACTGCCGCAATTCGGTACAAACCTGCTGAAGTTGGGTCTTATCCAGTTTTCTCAACTCGGCGGGCGAATCCAATTGAGCGAGTAGTTTTCCGGGCGTAATGAGCATGATTTCGAACAAAAAGCAGGGGAATGTACTAAACCCCGTCGAATTGTCAAATGTTTATAAACAAACGATCCATTGCCGGGGAGGGTTTGAAAACGAGCCGCAAAGATAAGGCTTTCGTCCACCAAAAAGCCCCCCTCCCGAATACTCGGGATCGGGGGGCTTTTTGGTGATATCGAAGGTCAAACTCCAAGCATCGACTTAGTTACGCTGGCTGGCCCGGAAAAGTTTTTGTTTTTCTTCGCGGGTCAGGCTTTCATACCCTGATTTTGAAATTTTATCGAGAATTGCGTCAATCTCGTCGTCGTCCGGGAAGCCATCGGAGGTCATCGACGTGAGCGAAGTTTTACTCTGCGACCGGTACGTTACCTTCATCGAGGGCCGGGGTTTCGGCGTAAACAACCGCCGGACGAAGCCCGTTAGCCCATCCAGGGGTTTGCCCAGATCGGTTCCCCGTTGTAACTGTTTAATGAATATAAACCCGAGCAGTGCGCCGCCGAGGTGAGCGATATTGCCACCCGCATTTGAACCTGTGGTTTGGGCAAATGACGAAATCACATAAAACAGGGCAATGTATTTGATGCGTACCGGCCCCAGAAACAGCAGATGAAAGGTATAGTTGGGCAATAAAGTAGCCGCACCAACTACCACGGCAAAGGCCGCCCCCGAAGCACCCATCATCAGGGAATTAGCCACAGCTTCGTGGAAGTAGGGCACCAGGTTGTAAATTACGATGTAAGCCACTCCGCCCAGGATGCCACCCAGCATATACAGGTTGATGAGGCGTCGGTTACCCAGGTATTCGTCCACCAGTTTGCCGAACCAGTAGAGGAACAGCATATTGAACAAAATATGGAAAATATTCTCGTGCGTGAAGAAATACGTGATGAGTGTCCAGGGTTTTTGCGCCAACTCGGGTAAGGAAGCGGGGAGTTGCAACTGGTTGAACACCTCGGTGTAGTACACTGACAACCCGGAGAGCGTGAGCACTATTTTTGAAACCAGTAGCGTCAGAAAGACAATAACATTGACCAGGATGATTTGCACCAACCCGTTGTTACGCTTCGTAAAGGCATTCTTAAATTCGTCGAGAAATCCGCTCATGGCTCAGTAGAATTTTTTCCGTTGAGACCCCCAATATTTGACCAGTACAAAAGCAAAAATCATACCCCCTATGTGGGCAAAGTGGGCTACGTTGTCACCTTGCGCGTTGTGAACCCCGGCGTAGAGTTCATAAAGCCCATATAAAGCTACGAAATATTTTGCTTTAATCGGGAAGGGAAAGAACAACAAGAACAACTCAGTATTTGGGAACAACAAGCCAAACGCCGCCAGAATACCGAAAATTGCCCCGGAGGCCCCCACCATCGGTACGTCGGCCCGGAAACTGAGCAGGCTTTCAGCGACCGAGAAGCTATTGGTCAATAGCGTAGGGTCTTCAGGGCGGGCTTCAAACGCTCTCAGAAAAGAGTCAAAGTGGCGCTGAATGCCCAGTCCCCCCTCTTTAAGAAGCTCGTTTAGCGCCAGCGGCGAGGGCGACTCCTTGTACAGGTCGATGGTTTGCTGCAACTGGGCCATCTCAAAATAATTCACGCCCGAATACAGCACCCCAGCCCCAATTCCGGTAACGAGATAAAAAAGTAAGAATCGCTTCGCCCCCCAGACTTGCTCAAGTAGGGGGCCAAAGATGATCAACCCAAACATATTAGTGAACAGGTGGCCAAAGCCCCCATGCAGAAACATATGGGTCAGGAACTGGTAGGGCTGGAAGTCTTGCGAATAAATGTAATGCAGCCCGAATGCGGGCGCAAAATTTCGTTGCAACAGCGCCCCCGCCGCAAAAATCGCGATGTTGATGATAAGTATATTTCGAACAACCGGAGTCAGACGGAGCATAAAAAGACAAGGAATCGTTGAGAGTGGGCCAGTCCGGGCAAAGTCAGCGTAATAAGCCCGCCAATTTCTCCAAACTCAAAAGTGACATAGTTGGTTCGCCGCCGGGCGTGTAGTGGGGGCTGGATGAGGCAAAAAGTTGATCGATCAGCGCCTTCATCTCCTCGACGGTCATCCGCTGCGCGTAACGCCCCGACACCCGGCGGGCGACCGAACGGGCCAGTACCTCCAATTTATCGAGTCGCAAATCGCTTTGGTGGAACTTGTACTGCTCAAGAATGCCCTCAAAAAGGGCCTGCTCGTTTTCATCGCTCAAATCGGCCGGAACGCCCTGAATCAAAAACGCATTCCGATCAATTTCAATAAAATCAAAACCAAGCGCCTGAATCTCCTGACGGAGGTCCCGTACCAGATCGGCGTCGGTGGGTTGGAGCGTCACCGTTTTTGGGAACAGGAGAACCTGCGAAGCACCATTGCGCTTGTCGAGTTGGGTGCGGTATTTATCGTGCAAAATACGCTCGTACGCGGCCCGTTGGTCGATCAGCAATACCCCCGAGCGGATCTGCGACACGATGTAGCGGTTATGGATTTGGAAAGGCGGGTTATCGGTTTCGGGTAACGGGCCGGGTTGCGTGGTCAGGTGGTTCGCTTTGCTTTGCAACGTAAAACTGTCCGGCGTGGCAACGGGTTCTGGTGTTGGAGCGGAAGTTTCAGTGGGCGTGGCAAGGTCGGCCAAAAAGCGATCCCGATCAAACGGGCGGTTTTCCAGGCCGTCAAACAACCGCGACCAATTGTCCAGGTTATGCCGTTGCAATGGGTTTTTCTCCGGCTTCAGCGGCGTTAACGGAACGACTCTCGATTCGGATTGCGGCGACAAGCCTGAAAAGCTATTTCCTTTTCCAACCATTGAAAGGTCAGAAACTGCCGCCGAAACATTGGTTTGAGAAGCATCTGCGCTGGAAGAACCTCCGCGTTGCGAAAGAAAATACGCGTTTACGTCCAGTTCAAAGTCCAGAGAAGGTGCGAGATTATACACCCCGGTCGACTTCTTGACCGCCGCCCGCACAATCGCGTATACGGAGCGCTCATCGTCAAATTTGATTTCAGTCTTGGTCGGATGGACGTTGATGTCGATGTGCGCCGGGTCGATTTCGATAAACAGCACGTAGAACGGGTGGCTATTCTCGGGAATCAATCCTTCAAACGCACTCAACACGGCGTGGTGCAGGTAGTTGTGGCGGATGTAGCGATTGTTGGCGAAGAAAAACTGCTCACCGCGTACCTTTTTAGCAAACTCAGGTTTACCCACATACCCGGTCACGCTCACGAAGTCGGTTTCTTCCTGGCAGGGTGCCAATTGTTCCCGGTAGGTTTTGCCAAACAAATCGACGATTCGGCGGCTGAGTTTTCCGGCGGGTAGCGTGTAAACTTCGGAGTCGTTGTGATGAAGGCTAAACCCGATTTCCGGGTGTGATAGCGCAATCCGCTGAAACTCGTCGATCACGTGGCGCATTTCAACCGGATTCGACTTCAGAAAATTGCGCCGGGCGGGGACGTTAAAAAACAGATTTTTAACGCAAAGATTGGTGCCTTTCGGGGCCGAGATCGGTTCCTGGGTTTTCACCTCCGAAGCCTCGATGCGCACCAGCGTACCCAGGTCATCCATTTCGCGGCGGGTTCGGAGCTCAACCTGCGCCACCGCCGCGATGGAGGCCAGCGCCTCGCCCCGGAAGCCCATCGTCCGAATGCGAAAGAGGTCGTCGGAGGTACGGATTTTTGACGTGGCGTGGCGTTCAAAACTCATCCGGGCATCGGTTTCCGACATCCCTGCGCCGTCGTCGATGAGTTGAATCAACGTTTTTCCCGCCTCCTTGACCATCAGTTGCACTTGCGTCGCGCCCGCGTCGATCGAATTTTCCAATAATTCCTTCACCACCGACGCAGGACGCTGTACCACCTCACCGGCGGCAATCTGGTTGGCAATGGAATCGGGTAGCAGGCGGATTACGTCGGTCATGCGTAGCGCAAACGAAAAATTTTTGGGTTGAAAACCAGTGAAGTCAGGTATGCAAGTTCGCCAGAAACGGCCCTAAAACCAAAGCAATTTTAGCAAAAACAAAAAGCCCCAACCAAGTGGTTAGGGCTTTCATTGCTCCCGAAGTTGGACTCGAACCAACGACCCTCTGATTAACAGTCAGATGCTCTAACCGGCTGAGCTATTCGGGAATCTGCTTCTTCATTTCTGAAAAAAGTGACGCAAAAGTAGTGTTTTCCGTCACGCTGCGCAAGTATTGCCCAAAAAAACTTAGTTCAATGTGCCCCGGTTTTGCGTGTATTGGTCGTACTGCTCCTGGAGACGACGACGGAATTCCAGCGGATTATCGATTTTGTGGAAAGCCTGACCCGTCACGCCCGTGCCGTTTACTTTCAGCGTACCAAAGCCCAGCATCCGCCCGAACACGCTCTGTTCCACCTCGATACTTTCGACCTTGTTAAGGTTCAACTCAATCGTATCGCGCGAGATGAAACCCGTTTTGATGATAATCCGCTTGTTGGTCACCACGAATTCGTCGCTGGATTTCAGAATCAAAGGCCGGATGAACAGGGTGAAAATGGACGCCAGTTCGAGGAAAATGATCCAGTGGTAGGTTGTCTCGTAGACGACCTGTTCGTCTTTAATGAGGTGTTCGTTGACGTAGCTGCCCATAGTTTTGTTGGTTGGGTGAAATGCAAAATTAAATCATTGGCACGTAGACTACTTTCTTTGTGAGAAAGAACTCTTCTTCAAAAAACGTTGCCAGGTTGAAAACACGGTGGGGCCGACCCAGTTCCTGAAGTTCGTCTTTGAGATCGCCGCCCTTCAGATAAAGAATACCGTTGCGTAATTCATTGTTGTAATGACGGTTAAATTTCCCTCGCACCCAGTCGTAGAAGGGTCGGAGGCGCGTCACGGCCCGGCTCACCACAAAATCGTACGTATCGGTGAGGTGTTCGGCGCGCACCTGTTCAACTTGCGCGTTCGTTAATCCCAGCGCCAGCGTCACTTCCCCAACAACCTTTATTTTTTTCCCGACGCTATCCACCAGGTGAAAATCAACGTCAGGAAACAGAATCGCCAGGGGAATTCCCGGAAAGCCGCCACCGGTGCCCACGTCGAGAACGGTGGTGTGGGGTGTGAATTGAATGACTTTAGCGATGCCCAGCGAATGCAAAACGTGGCGCTCGTAAAGATTCTCCACATCCTGACGGGACACCAGGTTGACCTGCTCGTTCCAAAAGCGATACAGTTCACCCAACTGCGTGAATTGGCTCCGTTGGTGCTCGCTCAGATCAGGAAAATACTTCAGAATAAGGTCTACCGCCATTTCAGTTTTTTCCGCGAGAATACGGTTAAGCCGCCCATCCAGGCGTGATACAGGCTCAACACACCGTCGTAAAAAGGAAGTGCCCAGGCATTGATAAGTCGGCCCAAACGCCGATTGGCGGCGGCGTACACGATCCATAACGCAACCAGCCGGATAAGAAAAAGTCCTGCGGTCAGGCCCGCCCACAGCCACTCACGCAACCCAACGAAGGTGATGAGTAAACCAACAAACAAAAGCCAGGTGAATAACTGCGATAAAGCCAGTAGCCCGAGAATCCGGCGAAACCGGGGCAGGTAGTGCCTTCCGACGGATAGATGGCGGCGTTTTTGCCGGTACCAGGTCTGCCAGGTGGTTTTGGGGAGCGACCAGACAAAGGAGACAGGATCAAGACAGATGGCGGTATTTTGTGCCGTTGCAACTCGGTTGACAAACAGATCGTCATCGCCGCCCATAACGTCAAGGTGGCCATTGAAACCTTTGTTTTCCAGAAATAAGGTTCGGCGGTACATCAAATTCCGGCCAACCCCCATGTAGGGAATCCGAACCAACGCCAGTGAAAAATACTGCAAAGCGGTATAGAAAGTTTCAAACCGGACGAACGCATTGAGTAAACCTGATCGCCGCTGATAGGGCGAAAAGCCTAATACCAAATCCTTATCTTCAGAGAGCTGTCCCACCATGGTCGATACCCAGCCGAGGGAGGAAGGGCGACAGTCTGCATCCGTCACTAAAATCACATCTTTTTTGGCCGCCCGGATGCCTAATGTCAGCGCGTATTTCTTTGACGTGATGTGGGCGGGTGTCTGCTCCACATGAACATGACGTAGATTGATGTTGGATTGACAGGCTTCCAGCAAATAATCATAAGTGCCATCCGTCGAGCGATCATCGACAATGATCACTTCAAAATCAGGGTATTGTTGCTCAAGCAACATTGGAAGCAATTCGCGTAGATTCTCCAATTCGTCCCAGGCACATACGACAATAGAAATGCCGGGTGTAAACCCTTTATCCGAAGTGTCGACAATTCGGTAGGAGGCCGTTTTTGTAAAAACGAAGAGGATGAAAATCAATTGAATACCTACGGCCAAAGCAAAGCAGCCGAAAAGCAGTAGAAGTATGGCCAAATGAAGGGGGGCGTTTGAATTTCAACGCAAATATAGACCTCCCCAAACAAGATTCTCATTGCTCACCGGCTAATTTTGCACGATTTTCCTGACAGAATATGCAGTTTGAGATTACGACGAAAGATTCCCAAAGTAAGGCGCGTACCGGCTTGATTACCACGGATCACGGAATTATTCCAACGCCTATTTTCATGCCCGTCGGCACGGCGGGAACGGTCAAGGCCGTACATCAACGCGAGCTACGCGACGACGTCGGAGCTAAAATCATCCTCGGCAACACGTACCACCTCTACCTGCGCCCTGGTCTCGACGTGTTGCAGAATGCGGGAGGACTACATCGGTTCAACGGGTGGAGCGGCCCCATCCTCACCGACAGCGGCGGCTACCAGGTTTATTCCCTCGCCGGAACGGGCCGCAAAATCCGTGAAGAAGGCGTGGTGTTTCGTTCCCACATCGACGGCTCCGCCCATACGTTTACGCCCGAGGGCGTGATGGATATTCAACGGCGCATCGGGGCCGATATCATTATGGCTTTTGATGAATGTACTCCCTACCCCTGCGAGTACAATTACGCCCGGGCCTCGATGGAACTGACCCACCGTTGGCTACGCCGCTGTTGTGAACGCTTCGATCAGACCGACCCGCTGTACGGTTACGCCCAAACGCTTTTTCCGATTGTGCAGGGAAGCACGTTTAAAGAGTTGCGGCGGCAATCCGCTGAAGTTGTGGCTGGTTTCGGGCGGGAAGGAAATGCCATCGGCGGACTGTCCGTGGGTGAACCCGCCGAACTAATGTACGAAATGACCGAACTGGTTTGTGACATCCTGCCAACCGATCGCCCCCGGTATCTGATGGGCGTGGGGACGCCCGCCAACATTCTGGAATCCATTGCCTTAGGCATCGATATGTTCGATTGTGTCATGCCCACCCGCAATGCCCGTAACGGGATGTTGTTTACTACGCAGGGCATTCTCAATATTCGCAATGAGAAGTGGAGGAACGATTTTAGTGTGCTCGATGCACACCTGGGTGGCCACGTAAGTACCTCGTACTCAAAAGCGTATTTGCGTCACCTGATTCGCTCCGACGAGATGCTGGGGGCACAAATTGCCTCGGTTCATAATTTGACCTTCTATTTATGGTTGGTTGAGCAGGCCCGACAGCGTATAAACGAAGGGACATTTATTTCGTGGAAAAATGCAATAGCACCTATTTTGATGCAAAGACTTTAGATATGGTGGAATTTTTTGCTCAAATTGGGGTTCACGCAGAACATAGACCCTTCTGACACGGTATGTACCTGAGTTTAGTGAGATGATTACCTGATGACTTAGCAAAACTACCAACACCCGGATTTAAAGGAATAATTTTTTATAGTTCAAATAATACATATTTTTGCAACGGTCGCTTTAGATGGGGTTCCGCCTGTGCGACCGATCACAACAATCGTTTTTCATTCAGTTTTATTAACCCCTCCCAAACAGACATGAAGAATTTTAACGCTCTTCAATGCCTATTGTCACTTGCACTGGGTACCCTGTTGACCGGAGTCGTGAGCGCTCAAGACACGACCTCCACAACCAATCGTTACAACCCGAATGCACTTTACGAAGGACCCAACAAGCTCAACACCTGGTCGGTTTCCGTCAGTGCGGGTTCCCCCCAGTTTTTTGGCGACCTGCGGCAGTATGACTTCTGGCCGACTGGCGAAAACAGCGACAAAAGCGTTAGTGAACGCGGTGCTTTTGGTGCCAGCGTTTACGTCAATAAGCAGTTATCGCACCTGTTCGGCGCTTCGTTGATTGGGGACATTGGTACCTTGAAAGGTACTAAATACCGCATTTACAACTCCTACTTCAAGGCCGATTACCGACAATTGACTCTGGTGGGCAAGGCCAACCTGAAAAGTTTATTCTTTGGTTCGCGCAAACTCAATCGTTGGAAATTTGACTTTTACACGGGTGCCGGAGTCATGTGGTTTAAGTCAATCGCTTACGAAATCAACAGCACCCGCGCCAATCCGATTAAGCGCTTCACAAACGGCGATGGTTCAGCGCAGTTCTACGGCCAGAACAGCCCGAGTAACTGGACGAAGGAACTGGTGATTCCAATTGGTCTCTGGATCAATTACGAACTCACTCCCCGGTTCGATTTGGGTATTGACCTGGGATTAAACAACGTCAATACGGAAAAACTGGATGCAACCGTCGGTGGGGATGCTTCCAGTGCCTACGACCTGACGGGGAATCGCGGCGACATCTACTCGTACCGAAAAGGCCTTTCTGACCTCGATAAATGGGGCAAACTCGCTATTTCAGTGACTTATAAATTAGGGAAGAATGCCATTAGCGCGGGTAAAGATCGAATATACGACCCCGCACGGGGCACGTACCACCTGCGCTACGTCGACCCGAAACTCCTGATCAAACCACCGAAGATCCTGACAATCGAGGAAATCGACTCGGTTGCCAAAGCGAATCGTCCTAAGGATATTGATCCCCGGTTGCTGCTTGACAGTGACAATGATGGTGTTTCCGACTTCTTCGATAAGCAGCCCAATACGCCTCCGGGCAGCATTGTATCCGGTTCGGGTGAAGCGATTGACTTCGAGAAAATCGTCAACAACATCATTCCGGGTAGTGGCTGTATGGAGATTTTTGCCAACGTCCAGTTCGATACCGACAAGAGTATCATCCTTCCGCAATACCAGGAGATGCTCAATCGAATCGTTGAACTGATGAACCGTACCCCATGCCGTCTGCAATTGACCGGACACGCCGACCGCCGCGCCTCTGACCGTTACAACATGGGTCTTGCGGAACGCCGGGTTCAATCGGTGAAGAAATACCTCATCAATGCCGGATTGAATAATCCGGCCCGCATCATTACGGATTCATTCGGTGCCTTCAAGCCCGTTGCTGATAATGCTTCGAGGGAGGGTTTGCGTAAAAACCGCCGCGTTGAATTACGCTTCCTGCCGTAACGAAGGATCAGGCTTTTCAACAAAAAACCCGCCCCTTCCGAGTACTCGGAAGGGGCGGGTTTTTTGTTGGTCTTGAGTGATGCGTACTATTCTAAAAATTAAAGATTCATCAACGATTCCCGGCGGCGCATTTTGCCCGCCGGGATGCCAAACATCATCTTGAAGCGTCGGCAGAAATAGGCGGTATCTTTGTAACCTACCTCCGCGCCAATGGCGCGAATACTCTTCTTGGTCGTGCGCAGCAGGCCAACCGCAGCTTCCATCCGCTGGTATTCGATGTAATCCTGGGGATTGATTCCCGTCAGCATCTTGAAGTATTGACCAACGTAATCTTCGGAAACGTTGGCGACGTTGGCCAGTACTTTATTTGACAAATCACCACCAATGTTGTTTTTGATGTAGGCAAAGATGTCGATCAGCCGGGGATCTTTGAAGTATGTGCTGTTGGTCGCCAACTGCTCGACAAAGAGTCGATGCTCCAGGATGTACCGGATCACGCCGATGGCAATTTCCTCCGTCTTTATTTTGATGATCCGGCCCTTACCGGGCTGATCCAGTGCATCTTCGGTCAAAATCTGTCGAATCGTATACGTTAGTTCATCTTCACCTTTTATAATAAATGGGGGAATGTCGAGCGAAGTAAAGAAGTTAACGGAGTCGAACACTTTTGCCTCAAAAGCAACCAGGCCAAATGAATTATCTAAATCCCCGATCATTGACGCATCCCGGTTCGATTCAAAATACTGCTCCCGCTGGGTCATAAATTCTTCGTTCGAAACCAGCTTAGGCTTTTCGGAGCTACCATACGTGATGCTGAGCATTTTGCCGCCGGGAATAAATAAAATGTCTCCCGGTAGGGCCATGGTGTTTTCTTCGCCGAACGATACTTCTCCTTTGTAAAGAATCAGTAACGTATTCTCGACATCATAAAAGTTCTTGATCCGGACGGGTTGCAGCATTCGGATGTGCCGCGCTTTGATGAACTTGACACCGAGCGATTCAATGATTTTATTGTAATCTTCCATTGGGTTAACGGGCTATCTGAGTGGCTCCGATGAATTTGCGTATTTAAAATTTGTACAAAACTAATAAGTCAATGAAGAAAAGCAAATAAAAAAGAAAAAGTGCATAGCTACAGAAGAGCCATGCACTTTTTCTAATCGAGGTTTTTACGGAAAATTTTATCTATTTAAGGAGTTCGCGGGCGATTACGATTTTTTGTATTTCTGAGGTGCCTTCATAAATCTGGGTGATTTTGGCGTCCCGCATCATCCGCTCCACGTGGTACTCGCGCACGTACCCGTAGCCGCCATGAACCTGCACCGCTTCGGTGGTTACATCCATCGCCACTTTCGAGGCAAAAAGTTTGGCCATTGCCGCCGATTTTACGTAATCACCGTGTTCATCCTTGAGCCGGGCCGCTTGCAGGCATAGCAAACGGGCCGCTTCGATTTGCGTAGCCATATCCGCCAGTTTAAACTGAATAGCCTGATGTTCACTGATGGGTTTACCAAAAGCCTTCCGCTCTTTTGAATACTGAAGCGACAATTCATACGCACCCGAGGCAATTCCCAATGCTTGCGCGGCGATGCCAATCCGACCGCCATTCAAGGTTGACATCGCGAACTTGAAGCCGAAACCGTCGTTGCCGATTCGGTTTTCTTTAGGCACTTTAACATCCGTAAACATCAACGAATGGGTATCGGAAGCGCGAATGCCCATTTTGTTCTCCTTTTTTCCGAGGACAAAACCCGGCGTTCCCTTTTCAACAATCAAACAGTTGATACCCCGGTGGGCTTTCTCAGAGTTCGTCTGCGCCATGACTAAATACACGGATGCCGAACTTCCGTTGGTAATCCAGTTTTTAGTACCGTTGAGGAGGTAATAATCGCCCATGTCCTCGGCGGTCGTGTGTTGCGAAGTGGCATCCGAGCCTGCCTCAGGTTCGGACAGGCAGAACGCGCCAATGATTTCGCCCGTGGCCAGACGCGTCAGGTATTTTTGTTTCTGCGCTTCGGTGCCGTATTGGTCCAGGCCCCAGCAAACCAGCGAATTATTGACCGACATAATCACCCCCGCTGAAGCATCCACTTTACAGATTTCGGCCATCGCCAGCACGTACGAAACGGTATCGAGGCCACTGCCCCCGTACTCGGGCGAAACCATCATGCCCATAAAACCCAACTCGCCCATCCGCCGGACTTGCTCGGTGGGAAACGTGGCGTGTTCATCGCGGTCGATTACACCGGGCAATAATTCGGTTTGGGCAAAATCCCGGGCGGCAGCCTGCACGGATCGCTGTTCTTCAGTGAATTGAAAGTCGGTTGTCGAAGCAAAAGTCGTAGTGTTCATCAGGTAATTATGTTCAGGAAGTGAAAAATCAGGCCAGTCAAAATTTCAAAAGAGAGACAAAAACAGGTGTCAAGGTCGGTCGATTTGCTCTTCGGCAATGAGCGCTTTTCCCTGATAGCGTAAGAAAAGTTGGGCCAGTACGACAACGTCTTCAATGCAGTATTCCTGAATTCGGGCCAAATCATTTTCCAGGTGAAACACGCCGTTGACCTTGTCGCCGCTAAGGTCATTTTTACTGGACGGAATGTCGAAAATCGCCGCGAGTAGTTCGAGTGAGGTATAGTTTTTCTTATCCCCAAATTTCCACAGTTCAAGCGTATCCAGGTGGTTGACCTGCCAGGGCTTCCGATCGCTGAGTTGCAAGGCTTTGGGTAGCGGAATACCATTGACGAGCATCCGGCGGCAGAGGTACGGGTAGTCGAACTCGCGCCCGTTGTGGGCACAGAGCGTAAGCAACTCAGGACGGTATTTGGTTTCGATGAGGTTGGCGAACTCCCGCAACAGGGCTTCCTCGTCGGCACTGCCCATCGTCCGAACTCGTAGGCAAAGTTGCTGACTATCATCGAGATGCAGGAAGCCCAGGCCAATCACGATCACCCGGCCAAACTCCGCGTAAATACCCGCCCGGCGAAAATATAAATCGGCGTCGGTTTGGCTTTCGTCGCTGCGTAAATGCGCCGCTTTACGCTTCCATTGGTAGCGCATCCGTTCGGGTACCGCATCGAGCGTGGCCTGAGCCGCCACGGTTTCAATGTCGATAAAAAGCAGGTTTTTGATGAGTTGCTTGAACTCGGCAGTCATGATTCGGTGAGTTAGAGGATTGGCAAGTAACGGCTTACCCATCGTATTGCCAAACCGCTCACTCGTTATTCGTGGAGAACGCCCTCAAGGCCAAGAGCCTGAATCGGAATCAGGTTTGCTTCAGTGATGCTGTCGGGGACGAAAATGAATTTTTTGTCGTAAAGCTGACTGCCGATATAATAACTCACCCAAAATTCATTGGTTAGGTGAAACAAGTGCGGATCAATCGGCTCGATCAGATGATGGCTACCGGAAGGGACTTCGGCAAAAAAATGGCGCAGGGTCGACGTTTTCTGATGGACTTCATCCTTTTGAATTTCATCTTTTACCCCGTAGCCTTTCGACGTGACAAACACATTGGTCAGCGTCTGGCGATTCCGATTGATGAGAAACACCTGCCACTCCGGCTGATTGATTGCGTTAATTTTTCGGGCGATAGCTATTTTCACACCCTCCACCAGGGGAAATTGAATGTCTTTTTTCATGCCTCGTACTGCATCTTTGGTAAAAAATTCAGGGCCGGATTACCAGCCCGTTACGATCCGTTAATGGGTTTCAACATCAAACCCCGGATACAATCACTGGTTTGACCTGAATGATTTGTACTTCAAACAAATCGACCAGATGCTGCCGGAGTCGGTTTGAAATGGTTAGAAAATCCTGTTCCCCACCCAACTCGACAGCCAGAGAAGTGACCGATTTGTCGGCAATGCCGCAGGGCACGATGTGCTCGAAGTAACTCAGATCGGTATTGACGTTGAAAGCGAAACCGTGCATCGTCACCCACCGGCTGGCCCGGACGCCCATCGCGCAGATTTTACGTGGATGTTCACCGCCGTCGTAATCGAGCCACACACCCGTTAGGCCCGGAATGCGCCCGGCATCGAGGCCAACGTCGGCACAGGTGCGGATGACGGCCTCCTCAAGCATCCGCATGTAGCGATGAATATCCGTGAAGAAATTTTCAAGGTCAAAAATCGGATAACCGACCAGTTGGCCCGGCCCGTGAAAGGTGATGTCGCCGCCTCGGTGGATGCGGTGGTAGGTAGCACCTACGCGGATTAAGCCCGCTTCATCAAGCAGCAAATGCTCGGGTTTCCCGCTTTTGCCCATCGTGTACACCGGGGGATGTTGGCAAAACAGGAGGAAGTTAGGCGTAGGCATTAACCCGTCGGCGGGCTGGTACCGATTATCGAGTTTAGTGGCCACAACTTCCGCAAAAAGCCGCTCCTGCTCATCCCAAGCCATCTGATAATCCATCAGGCCGAGGTCAACAAACTGGACCTGCTTGTTTGGTTGGGGCATTTTTTGGAACATTGAGTTCTGAAACTACAAAAAAAACTGGTTTTCTGTTCCATGCCAGCACATCTCGATACGGGTCGTCGGGGCGAAGAGATCGCCGCTGAATGGTTGGTTCGGAAAGGGTACGAGGTCGTGGCCCGTAACTACCGGGCCGGGCGTGGCGAGATTGATTTGATCGTGCGAAAAGACGCACTGTTGGTATTTGTGGAAGTAAAAACCCGCACCAATCTGGCGTTTGGGATGCCCGAGCAGTCGGTGTCAGCCCGAAAAGCCGCGCTCATCACGAAAGCAGCGGAAGAGTACACTTTTGCCGCCGACTGGCAGGGAAACATCCGATTTGACATCATCGCCGTGGTGACGGGCCGCAATCCGGTGCAGGTAGAACATTTTGAAGACGCGTTTTACTGAAAACAAATCCGGACTAAAACGACTCTTCCTCCCCTTCGACAGGCTTCTTTTTGTCTTTGTTTTCAAAAATCATTTTGCCCCGGTTATCCCATTCACGCAATACCACGGGCTGAGCGGGGTCCCACTTATCGCGGCCGTATTGAATTTCTTTTTTGGTGCGTCCGCCCGTGCCAAACTGGTGATATTCGCGCCATTTGCCCACCCGAACGCTGTCGTCCATTTTGCCTTCGAGCAGGAGTTGACCGCCTTCATAAAAAGCCCGGTAGTCCCCGCTGCACTTGCCGTACAATTTCGGGACTATTTCCTTAACCTTCGTTTTGGCCTCGTCGTAATAACTCACCCGCGAATCTTCAGGGAAACCCTTGTCGAATCGCACTTTGTCTTTCAGCGTAAAATCCGGGAAGTAGCTGGTCCAGCGGGCGTGCTTGGTCCCCACGTAGTAGTAGCCTTCTTCCATGAGGGCATCGCCCACAAAACGGCGGTAGGGGCCGTGCAAAATCTGCGCGTAGGCTTTGTCTTTGATGAGTACGTTGGTCACACGGCTGGCGCGGTAGTCGTACCAGGCGATGTCTTTGGCGTAAGGGCTGGGTTGCTGGTATTCCTTCAGCACAAAAAATTCCTCGGACGTGGCCCGGTCGCCCGCCCCAAACCGATTGACCACGCGGGTGACACCGATGCCTTCGTATTCGCTTTTGAAAAAATTATTGGTGTTGTCCGCCTTCTTGCGCTTCTTTTTTTGGGGCTGAATTTTCAAGCCCAAATCGGGCAAGGCATCGGTGTTGAATTCCTGACCCGCCGCGCTCGCACTGGCTCCCACCGAGGCGCGACTCAAGGCGGCATCTTTCAGTTTTTCGGGGTCTTTGATGGTTTCCCTGATCTTCGTCGCCTTGTCTTTGATCTCGTCGATCACCGTTTTCCGACCGCTTTTTTCGATGACCGGTTTGTTGTTTGTCGTAAAAACGGCGCTGCTATCACCGGGCGACTGGGCCAGGGCAACCGTGCCGAACAGGCAGAAAACGGGCAGGAGGTATCGGTTCATGGGCACTAAACGCGCAGACGAATGTGTTAACTTTGCAAACGCCGCTGCGAGTATTTTTATTTTTTAAACAGTCCGCCAACAAATTTAGCACCAATTTTTCGTGGAAAAAGACGCCAAAATTTACATTGCTGGTCATCGGGGTATGGTTGGGTCGGCCATTCTGCGTCGGTTGCAACGGGAAGGCTTTCATAATTTTGTATTTCGCACCTCCAGCGAACTCGATTTGCGCAGCCAGGCGGCCGTGCAGGATTTTTTCCGGGCCGAACGGCCACACTACGTTTTCCTGGCCGCCGCCAAAGTGGGCGGTATTCAGGCCAATCATACCTTTCGGGCCGAATTTCTGTACGACAACCTGATGATGGAAAGCAACGTTATCGACGCCGCTTACCGCTCCGATGTCAAAAAGCTGATGTTTTTGGGTTCATCCTGCATTTACCCAAAAATGGCTCCGCAACCACTCCGGGAAGAGTACCTGCTGACGGGCGAACTCGAACCCACCAACGAACCCTACGCTATCGCCAAAATTGCGGGAATCAAACTCTGTGACGCCTACCGGAGTCAGTACGGCTGCAATTTTATTTCGGTCATGCCCACCAATTTGTATGGCCCCAACGACAATTATGACCTGCAAAATTCGCACGTACTCCCCGCACTAATTCGTAAATTTCACGAAGCGAAAATCAACGGGAATCCGACGGTGGACGTGTGGGGC
>JAJAZB010000236.1 GCA_026785975.1 Cytophagaceae bacterium
CGGCCTGGCTCAACAAAGGCATTTTCGAGGCCTTCCAGAATTTTACTGGTTTTGGCGTATTGAAAATACTCCGGTGAGAGCGACAAGACCTGCACCTTGATTTCGTCGGCCTGCTCATTGGTGTAAGGGGGTGTGATTGAACGGTACCAAACGTTTCCACTACGATTCGGAGTTCTTTATCTTTCTGGGTAATACAGCCGTTTCCGTACACGAGCATGGCCGTTTTGGGTTGCAGTGGCATTAGCGCAAAGTTACCGGCCAGTCCAACCTGCCTGAAACAGTCGTCGTCGCGGTATTGCAGGCTGGCGTTGCTGACTTCCACGGGCGTACTATTGCCCGAAATGGTATATCCTTTCCAAAACTCCTCGATGGCAATTCCGTAATAGCGTTCCTGACTGAGGTCGTCGCGGAGGGCTACCCGCAGCAGGATGGGTTTATTCCGGGTTCCGTTTAGCCCGCTGACCATCGCTTCCCGGTCCAGCCAAACGCGCTGCACAGGCGGATCCATCGGTACCATCACGGGCTGATTTTCAGCCTCGGCACCGTCGGGGGTACTCACCTTGAAGACGTACCGACGACCGGCTTTCAGGCGCACGGAAGGCAGGCGGTACATTCCTTTGCCGGTATGACTGAGGGTGCCCAGCAAGCTGTCGTTCTCGAACAGGGTGACGATGGCATCGGTCGAAAAGGCGTTGGCTGGAATCGGGCCGGTTGCGTTCCAACTGGTGCACACGTACACCTCGGGAATTTCGCCCGCCATCAATACGGCGTTCAGCACGGGTAGTGGCGGCGAGGTGGGCAGGTCGAATGTGGTGCTATCGCGGCAGGCAACCGCCAGCAACGCGAACAAAAGCAAGGAGAGCGTTGATTTTATCGACATAGCAAATTAAAACTTGATTTGGTAAGAAACATAGGGCAAAATGGGTAATCCCGCCCGTTTGTTAATCTGGATTCGGTCGTATTGCCAAACGAGGGGCTTTCCGGCGGGCGTATCCACTTGCCGTTTGATGGCCTCCGGTTCGAGGTAGTAGGGGTTGTTGCGGCCATACAGGTTGTAGACCCCGAAATTCCAGGAGGCCTCGCGGTTGCGCCTCGTGGTAAACCGGTACGTGGCCCCCACATCGAGGCGGTGGTAATTAGGCATTCGTCCGTTGTTGCGGTCGGTATACACTGGCGTTGGTTCGCCGTTGAAACCCACCACCGTGGCGACCGGCAAGGTGACGGGAAAGCCCGATTGGTAAATAAAGTTGGTTGAAACTGACCAGTTCGGCGTGATTTTGTAGTTCAGCACGGCGGCCAGACTGTGCGGCCGGTCGTACCGGGCCGGATACCATTTGCCTTGATTGATGCCAAACGATTGCCGTCGACTAACGGAGTAGGTGTAGGAAAGCCAGCCATTCAAATTTCCGACCTTCTTCTGAACCATGCCTTCCAGTCCGTACACCCGCCCGGCTACATTGGTAATGACCAGGTCCTGCCAGTTTTTCTTGAAATCCGACACCAGGTCGGTGCCCTGCGGGTAATCAATCAACCCCAGCAGTTGCTTACGGTAGCCCTCCAACGACAGGTGCCAGTCGCCCTTGCCGCCCAATTGCCAGTACAGCCCGGCGTCGAGTTGCTGGGCCAGCACCGGCGGAACGCGCTCGGTAGCGGGCACCCAAATGTCGTTGGGAATGCCCACGCCGTTGGAGGTGAGTTGGTGCATGAACTGCCTCATGCGCGAAACGCCGAGTTTGAGCGTGTGCCGGGGCGAGAGGGCCAGGGCCATCGAAAGGCGCGGTTCCATCGAAGGATATGTTTTTCCGTTGACTGCCAACTTCGCCATCCGCAGTCCCAGGTTGAGGCGAAAGGCCGATCCGGCCTGAAAATCGTTTTCAAGGTACGCCGCTGATTCCTGGGTGTAAATGGGTGTGCTGGCGTTGGGCTGGTCAAACTCGGGGTGGCTCGATTCTACCACCGTGACCCGGCCAGGGTAGTAGCGGTGCCAGAATTGCTCCCCGCCCACCCGCAACGTGTACGAAGGCGAAGGGGTATATTCGAGGCCCGCTTTGACGAACCAATCCTGAATGGTGTTGCGTACCGTGAACGAGTTGGTGATGACATCGTCGGTAATTTTAGTGGACGTTTCGCTCGACATCCGGTAATTAAACCGACTGTACCCCAGCGTCACTTTGCCGAACAGCCGGGGGGCCAGTGCCCGATTGTACCGCAACGTGGAGGTGAGGTTGCCCCAGTTGAGCGACGTGATGCTTTTGTTCGACGGGTTTTGCTCAGCGGTTTTAAAGAAGTCGTTGTTGTGGTAGGCGCTGAATAGAAGCTGACTTTTGTCGCTGAACGTGTGGTTGATTTTCGCGTTGAGGTCGTAAAACCAAAGGTTGGTTAGGTTGCTTACGGTGCCACCCGTCCAGAGTTTGATATTTTGGGGCAGAAAAATCAGCCCGGTGTTCATTTGCCGGGCGGCAATCAGGTACGAGGTGCGCCCTTTGCCTATTGGTCCTTCGGCCAGAAACCGGGAAGCCAGCACCCCGACAGATAGTTCCTGACTGGCTTTCTGGTTATTGCCTTCTTTCATGGTCAGATCCAGCACCGCCGCCGCCCGACCACCGTAGCGGGCGGGGAAACCGCCTTTGTACAAATCCACGTTTTTAATAGCGTCGGGATTATAAGGTGGATAGAAACCCAAACACGTGCGAGGGATTGTACACCGGCGCTTCATCGAGCAAAATCAGGTTTTGCTCCGGACTGCTGCCCCGCACGTACAGGCCCGAACTACCTTCCTGCCCCACCACCACGCCGGGCGTCATGGCGAGGGCTTTGAGTAGGTCGGGTTCGCCCAGCAACATCGGAATTTGCTTCAGGCGCTGCACGGGAATGTTCAGAAAGCCCACGTCGCGGCGCATCGGTGCGTTGTCCCTCACGATGACTTCCTGTAACGTCGTGGGCCGAAGTTCAAGGGCCAGCGTTGTGTCTTTTTGCAGCGTCAGGGACAGTTTTTCCGCTCCAAAGCCCACGAAACTGGCGACTACCTCGTGCTGCCCCGGCGGCAGCGCCAGGCTGAAAAAGCCGTACTGGTTGCTGACTGCACCCCGTTTCAAAGCCGAAACGTACACCGAAGCCCCAATGAGGGCTTCGCCAGTACCGGCTTCCCTGATTTTACCGCTGATGGTGAAGGTTCGCTGGGCGGCAGCGGAGAAAAACGTAAAAAGACCCAGGCACAGAATACCTATTTTTTTCATTCGAAATAATGAAAGGTGAATTCGTCAAAAAGGATTTTCGCAACCCACCGGGGGACGAACCGACGGGTTGCGAAAATCTTTAAATGGAAAGTGGTTGCGTTACCCTCTTCCGCTAAAAGTCAGTTTCCATGTCAAATGAACTGAAGCGAAGTAGGCCATCGTTACCTCTTGCGGAAAATGAATACCGAAAATGGATTCGTCCAATCGACGAAGTACTCCAACTTACCGAATACCGCCATTCCATTTCACTGGTTGAGGCACTCGTGAAATAGGTTGGGCCGGTAAATAGGCCGTAGTGGCTAATACCTGATGACCTTTTTGCTCAAGAAGTTGTGAAAGGCGGTTAACAAATAGTTTGCCTTGTTTGGCAATGAGGAAAGTACACATGGCGGTGGGGTGGGTTTAGAAACTACTACAAACTTAGCTTTTTTGACTTGTTTGGGCACAAAAAAAGGAGAGACGAATTGTCTCTCCTTTTTCATTTGACTGGCAGTTCTATGCCACTTCCTCAATTTTCTTCTTCACACTCAGCGTCAGTACTTCGCTTTCGCCGTCGTGATCGGCCAGGATGATGTCGCCTTCCGCCAATTCACCTTTCAGGATTTCCTCAGCCACGGGGTCTTCGAGGTATTTCTGAATGGCGCGGTTGAGCGGGCGGGCACCGTACTGCGGATCGTAGCCTTTGGCAGCAATGAAGTCCTTGGCCTTTTCGGTCAGTTCAACGTTGTACCCCAGGGTGGTGATGCGCGTAAATAATTTCCGCAACATCAGGTCGATGATGGAGTGCAGGTGTTCGCGCTCCAGCGAATTGAAGATGATCACGTCGTCCAAACGGTTGAGGAATTCCGGCGAGAAGGCTTTCCGCAACGCGCTCTGAATCGTGCTCTTCATGATCTCGTCCTGGTTTTCGCCCCGGGCTTTGGTGGCAAACCCAATGCCGCCACCAAAATCCTTCAGGTCACGAACGCCGATGTTGGAGGTCATGATGACGATGGTATTGCGGAAATCCACCCGGCGACCGAGGCCGTCGGTCAGAATACCGTCGTCGAGAACCTGGAGCAAAATGTTGAACACGTCGGGGTGCGCTTTTTCGATTTCATCGAGCAGCACAACCGAGTAGGGTTTGCGGCGGATCTTCTCCGTCAACTGACCGCCTTCTTCGTAACCCACGTAGCCCGGAGGCGCTCCAACCAACCGGCTAACGCTGAATTTCTCCATGTACTCACTCATGTCGATCCGAATGAGTGCATCGTCTTTATCGAACAAATAGGTCGCCAATACTTTCGCCAGTTCGGTTTTTCCAACCCCCGTGGGGCCGAGGAAGATGAACGAACCGATGGGTTTCTTGGGGTCTTTCAGGCCAACGCGCGTCCGTTGAATGGCTTTAACCAATTTCTGGATCGCCTTCTCCTGACCAATGACTTTGCCCATCAATTCTTCGCCCATGTTGAGCAACTTGGCCCCTTCGTTGGCCGCCACACGGTTGACGGGAATCCCCGTCATCATCGCAACGACTTCGGCCACATTCTCCTCATCGACGGTGTAGCGCTTCTGCTTGGTGTCTTCTTCCCAGGCCACTTTAGCTTTGTCCAGTTGATCGAGCAGGCGCTTTTCCTTGTCGCGAAGCTGGGCCGCTTCTTCATACTTCTGGCTTTTCACCACCTGATTTTTTTCCTTCTTGATGTTCTCCACCTGCTCTTCGAGGCGCAGAATATCTTCGGGCACCGAAATGTTGGAAATGTGTACGCGGGCACCCACTTCGTCCATCACGTCGATGGCTTTGTCGGGCAGAAAGCGGTCGGAGATGTAACGTTCCGAAAGCCGCACGGCCGCGTCGATGGCCTGGGGCGTGTAGTTGACGTGGTGGTGTTCTTCGTATTTATCCTTGATGTTGTTCAGGATTTCGATGGTTTCATCCACCGAAGTCGCATCGACCATCACCATCTGGAAACGCCGCGCCAACGCACCGTCTTTCTCGATGTACTGCCGGTACTCATCGAGCGTGGTGGCCCCGATGCACTGAATATCGCCACGGGCCAGGGCTGGCTTAAACATATTGGAGGCATCGAGCGAACCCGAAGCGCCACCAGCACCCACGATGGTGTGAATTTCATCGATGAATAAAATCACTTCCAGCGACTTTTCGAGTTCGTTCATCACCGCTTTCATACGTTCTTCAAACTGGCCCCGGTATTTGGTACCCGCCACAAGTGAAGCTAAATCCAACGTCACGACGCGCTTGCCGAACAGCACCCGACTCACTTTCTTCTGTACGATGCGGAGGGCGAGACCTTCGGCAATGGCCGTTTTACCAACACCCGGCTCGCCAATCAAAATTGGATTGTTTTTCTTGCGCCGACTCAGGATTTGCGCCACGCGCTCAATTTCCTTTTCCCGGCCCACGATGGGGTCGAGTTTACCGACTTCGGCCAGTTTAGTCAGGTCACGACCAAAATTATCGAGCACTGGCGTACGGCTTTTCTCGTTGCTCTGCTTGCCCGACTCCCGGCCCGACGCGCTACTGCCAAACATCCGGGCATCGTCGTTGTCGTCGTCGGTATCCGGGCCAGCGTTGATGTTGGGATTGGCCTGGTACTCGATCATTTCTTTGATATGATCGTAACTCACCTGAAATTTTTGCAGAATCTGCGTGGCGATATTGTCTTCGTCGCGCAGAATCGCCAGCAATACGTGTTCGGTACCAATCAGTTGAGTTTTGAAAACTTTTGCCTCTAAGTGCGTCATTTTCAACACTTTCTCTGATTGGCGGGTGAGCGGAATATTCGACAGATTTTTGACGGTGTACGTGGCGGTACCTTTGGTGGCTTGCTCAATGGTAACACGGAGTTCGTCGAGGTTAATGCCCAGTTTCTTGAGCAATGCCACCGCCACGCCTTCGCCTTCGCGAATCATACCCAGCAGTAGGTGTTCGGTGCCAATGTAGTCATGGCCCAGCCGCAAGGCTTCCTCCCGGCTTAGTTGGATGACTTCCTTTACTCGGTTTGAAAATTTGGCTTCCATTATGTGGATGTTGGTCTTTTGATGCTGATCAATACGAATTTGCCAATCTGTTACGGGTTCGATTTTACTCTCTTCTTGTTGCTTAACAGCAACTTAAAACGCTTTGTTCACGAAGCAACCGACTGACGTAAAATGCTCTTCGATTCCGGCCCCTGGTTGAATAATAAGTCAAGAATACTAAGATTTGGAAAAAACTGTTCCCCGAATACCTGGGGGTAAAATACCGACTGGTAAAAAGGACGTTGCGCAAACGGCTGCTTAGGATGAATCACGCCTCTACCCTCGGTAAACCCCTGACCAGGAGTAGCTTCGTAGCCCTCCGTGAACGTTATTATTTTTTTCCAGCGCAAACTGTTCAGACAAATTGTCAGCAACTCCCAGTTGAGGTCGAACAAAAAGGCAGGCCGTTTCTGATACACCCGTTCAATGGCCTCGCCGTAATGCTCAAAAAAAGGAGCTTTTCCATAAGCCGACTGAATGGCTCGCCAGTGCCGGTTGACCCAGGGTTGACGGTAGTCGATACGCGCTTCGCGAATAAGTACCTTTGAGCGGCCTTCCTGCACCGGAACAATGAGCGTATCGATACCCTGTACGGTTAAAATCTGGCATCGGTTGCGCCAGGTCTGCTTCTGAAAATGCTCGTTTGCCTCAACGTGTACTCGTTCGTACTTAACTAACGCGGTAAAATATTCAAGGCTGGGCAGGTACTGTAAGTCAAGTACAATTCCAGGGGGCAGGGTCGGCGATTCCGAAAACACCTATGAAATAAAGGAAAGAAATCTTAAGTCTCCAATAAAATTTAAACTTTTGTATTGGAAAACCTGAAAACCGACTTTTTTATTATCCGATAAAACGAACGAATGGTATTTTTCAAAGCCCTGTCCCTTCTTCCGCTATCGCTGCTCTACGTCCTGTCCGATTTTTTATACATTTTGCTCTACTACATCGTCCGCTATCGGCGTAGGGTTGTATTGGAAAATTTACAAAAATCCTTTCCAGATAAGTCCGCCGGGGAGCGCCTGCTTCTGACCAAAGCATTCTACAAAAACCTCACCGATACCTTCGTTGAAACCCTGAAAGTGCTCAGCCTGAGTGAGGCCGGGATGCGTCATCGGGTGGCACTCGTCAACACTGATTTTTTGAAGACCTACGTAAGTCAGGGCAAGGTGGTTCTGGTGATGAGTTCGCACAGTTGCAACTGGGAATGGGGTGGGCTGGCCACCCGCCTGATTGGCCCCGGTGTCGACCCGGTGTACAAGCCTCTGAGCAGCCCGTTTTTCGACCGGGTGATGAATAAAATCCGGTCGCATTACGGCTCCGAACCGGTATCGATGCAGGGTTTGCTCCGAAATATCGTGCGGCGGCGATCCCAACCCCGCCTGATTGGCCTGGTGGCCGACCAGGCCGCCGAGCTACCCGTGACGGCGTACTGGACGACTTTTCTGAATCAGGAAACCGATTTTTTCGTGGGTGCCGAAAAGATTGCCCGGAGTTATCAGTACCCGGTGGCTTACGCGGCCATCAAACGGCTGCGGCGGGGCCACTACCAGATGACGTACTCGCTCCTGGCCGAACCGCCCTACGAGGATTTACCGCCGATGGCGATTACGGAAAAATACGTGCGAACCCTGGAAGCGGACATCCGGGAAAATCCCGCCGATTGGCTCTGGTCGCACAACCGCTGGAAACATAAGCGGGATGACTAACCGGGAAAATCAGACCCTGACCAATCACCAGGCGTTGTTTCGCAACTGCCTCGGCACTTTGCCGCACAGGATCCCCAGTTTTAAGCCTAAACAGGCACTGGGCAATGAATAGACCCCTGGCTGGCGGATATTGGCTATCCAAAACCCCCTTTCCTCCCCCCTCAGCCAATTCGTCTGGGCATCGACGGGCAGGTTTAGGTTTCTGATCGAGAGTATGCGCCAGCCAATGCCGCCGTAGTAATCCAGGACGAAGCGATCCCAGATGTATTGTTTTCCAAACTTGAAATGCAGCGTGTACGCATCCCGCGCGTTGGTGTAGTCGATCTGTTCAAAGTACGCGCAGCCCATGCCGCTATCGCAGTCGCGTCCGACGGATTGGCTTTGGGGCAGATGCACCCGTTTGAACAGAAATTCATACGCCAGATACGGACGTCCGGCGCGGGGTTGGCCCGTTAGCCGATCCGAGCGGGCGGGGCGGTATTTCCGTCCTTCCGCCCGGTAGCGCCAAACTTGCTGGCCCCGATCGGCCAGGCCGTTGTTGGCGTGCAGAAACAGCCCGTAGCGGCCATACCCGATTTCCTGCTGAACACTCCAACGTTGGCTCACAAAGTATTCGACACCGAGTTGATAGGTTTGGTGCGGGTCGAAAGCCGCGCTCAGCGGAGCCACTTTCAAAATCAAACGCCCCCGGTAGAGCGTATCGGGCAATTGCGCCCCGGCTGACTGCCCGGCAAGTAGCCCGACGGTCAGGAAAAGGAATTTCTTGAAAAACTCAGGCATCAGGGTTCGACGGGAATTTTGCTCAGCAGTTTCATTTTTACCGGATCGGCGTAGTCGTATTGAAAAAGGCCGTCCTCCCCCGTAATGAGCAGCACTTGCCGGAGGGGGATGACATCGAAGGATTTCACATCGGTCAGAAACCGGGTTTGCGCGGGACGCGCCGGGTTGGTCAGGTCAAACACTTTAAGTCCCAGGTTGCCTTCGCCCACAAACAGCGTTTTGCCGTCGACACCCAGGCCGTGGGGATTTTGCATCGGCAGGGAAAAAACCTGAACCGGTTGCCGCAAATTGCTGACGTCGACCACGTCGAGGCGATTGACCCCCCGGTTGCAGCGCGTACCGCCCCGTAGCGTCACGTAGGCGAAGTTGCCCTGCACCACCACCGGATCACAACTCACCACGTGCGCAAATCGGGAAAGAAACTCCGGTTTGGCGGGTTTGCTGGCGTCAAAAATCTGCATCCCCGTCTGCGACCCGATGAACAATTTATCGCCGTACGGAAAAATGGTTTCAATGCCAAAGCCGAGTTTCACTTTTTCGCCCTCCACCGGGTTGGCGGCCTGGCTCACGTCAAACACGTGCAGCGTCGCGTTATCGACCGTGTAGAGTTGGTTGCCCATCAGGGCGAAGCGGGCCATCGAACCACCAACGCCATTGGCCGGGGCCGACGATTCGCTCTTGGGCGATAATGAACTGCCGCTACAGTTGGCCAGCAACGCGGCACTAATCAGGCAGGGAAGTACGGAGTTGATGATCATGGCTTATCGGCGACATTTTGGATTGGTGAGCATTCCTTTTTCCCAACCGACAACAACACCCCGGCTGTCGTCCACACACTCAAAAACCACGTTGGTGTAAGCCGGGTGTTTCTGAGTCGGGAATACCCCGGCAATGCGCTTGACAACCCGCACCGCTTCGGGTGAACTGATGTCGATGGCCACCAGATCCGTGGCATTATCGGCGTAAAGCATCGTGCCTTTTACGGCCATGTCGACGTTGCCGGGGATGCTCAGAAAAGCAATTGTCCGGGGTGCCGTTGGTTGCTGATTATCAATGACGTGGATTCCCCGATTGATCTCATTGACAAACAGGTACGTACCCTGCACATAAATTTTGCCCGGATTCTTGAGCGGTTGCGGCGCGGTAACCGCGATTTTGATCATCGTCTCCCGGCTGATGTACACTGGCCGGTAGCCTTCCTGCCTGACATCGGCGGGATCGTCCTGGGGAATACATCCACCCAGAAGCGCCAAACACAGCAACAGGATTCCATGATCCATTTTCAGGCAGAGCTGGGGCATGGGAGTTTTAGTTTATCGATCAAATTTATAAAGATTGTATTGCCAAACGTGGCGTGTCGGTAATTTTGAGAAACGATTTTCGCGATTTGAACTTCACGACGGCATTACGCGAATGAACAAGCTCAGGTTGCTTGCCGGTCGCAGTAAAAAATCAGCCGGTTGAAACGCGTCTACCGATCAATATCGGCGAGTGGATGCGTTTTCAGGCGAACTCGGGTTAGCCAAAAATAAAATTACGTTTCCAGAACTCAGAACCGCTTGATTTATTCTCCGGCAGATTTTACCTTCCGATAAAAGTAAGGTTTTTGAAGGACTTTCAAACCCGGATGTCATTAAGCATTACGGAGTTTCTTAACCCGACTTTTGAAGCCACTCAATTCCAAATGGATTGGTTCGGGCATCTTTTGGCCTCTAAAACCGGTATTTGTTGGGCTATCAGTTTATTGAAAAATCCGGATTTACCCGGTGCCTGTGGGTTCAACAAGTTGAACAGCGAACACAAAAAGGCAGAAATAGGCTTTTGGTTTTTACCAGCGCACTGGAAGGAAGGCGTCATGACCGAAGTGCTTCCAGGTGTAATTGAATACGCAGTTGGATCCTTAAATCTGCATCGGATCGAAGCCATCGTGGAAAGTAGAAACGAGGCCAGTAGAAATCTACTCCTTAAACTAAACTTCGTGTTTGAAGGGTGTCTGAACGAGTGTGAGATCAAAAATGGAGAATATATCGATCTCGATTATTTTGCTATTCTTCACCGGGAATCCAAATTTTGAGCGGGTGAGATTGCGTTATTGGTTCGCTTGAATGATTAACCAATAGGAAACTCAACATGCATTTTATCAGGCTGTACGCGGTGAGGCTGAGGCGATTTATCAAACCGGTTCGCCGGTCAGTTCTGAACGTTGGACTGGATTTCCGCCGGATTGGGTGAATCATTGGGCACTAACAAATATGTATTTCCGTAGAATCGAGAAAATAATTTATCATAAACACTCGTTTCATATTAATTAATAATGAGCACGTTGCAAATAATTAAAATACAATACCTTTGCAAAGTCAATTCACCAAAAGACATAATCATCTATCCTTTGTTTCACCATTAAAATCAGCCAACCATGAAAGAAAAACAAATCCGATTCTTTTCGCCCCAGGAGAATGTAGAAGCAAAACCGAAAGGCAAAACGGCCAAAAGCAAAAAAGCAGCGGCGGCGCAGTGCTCAATTTCAATCAGTGGTCGGCTTGCTTTCCCGCTCAAAAGCATCGCACAATTGGGAATCGACCCGGCGAGTACGCTCTTCAAAGTTGGTAAAGATCAGAAGAAACGGGTTTTGAAATCGCTCTACCTGATTCCTTCCGGTGGCGATGATTCAACGGCCTTTGCGCTGGTCAAAACGGGGCGTAGCTACACCATCAGCATGAAGGTCATTTTCCAAAAACTGGGTCTTGACTTTGAGCATACGCACTACATTTTCAGCATCAAGCCCTTCAATTACGAAGAAGGCGTTACCGGATACGAACTGGTTCTTAGCGAACAAATACAGCGCCCGGTGAAGGAACGTAAGCAGCGGGGCCGCAAGAGGAAAGTGGTTTCCGAATAAATTCAACGACAAGTAAAAAAGAAAAAGCCATTCCGAGTACTCGGGATGGCTTTTTCTTTTTCAAAATGGATATCCGACGGCGATATTCAGGACCAGATTATCCCTCCGCCAGTCGCGATCCCGGAAGTTGATCTGATTGGTTACCCAACGCTCCCCTTCGGGCAGCCCCGGCCTGCGCAAGGGCGTGGCCAGATCGAAGCGAAGCACGAAATATTGCACGTCGATGCGCAGGCCCACACCAGTACCCACGGCCAGTTCACGCCACCAGGACGAACTGAATTTACTGCCCGGCCCGTACGTGGTTTCGTTGGCGTACATCCATACATTGCCCGCGTCGAGAAAGAGTGCCCCTTGCAGGTAGCGGTTGATGAGCGCCCGCAGTTCCGTGTTACCCTCCAGTTTAACATCCCCGCCCCCGTCCTGCAACAGTACCCCGCTGCGCTGGTCGCCGCGCGAGTGGGTACCCGGCCCGACGGTGCGGGGTCGGAAGGCCCGAATGCTGTTGCTCCCCCCCGAAAAGTACTGTTTGATAAACGGCAACTGCGGCTCGCCCAGATTGGGCGCATTGCCGTAGGGAATGCCCAAACCGGCAAATAACCGGTTGGCCCACGTCAGGCCCGGCGTTAGTTTCCAGTAATGCCGGGCGTCGACGTCACTCCGAACGTACTGGGAAAAGGCCACGCCAAAAATCCGACGTTCCCCTGCGTCAGGTTTAACGAGCAGTCCGGCCAGATTTCCGGCGGGTTCCAGGTTGAAGGCCAGTCGTAAGGTAGAGTGGGAATTGTTTTGCGGGGAGGAGTTGTAGTTGTACGAATAAAGTGAGCTGAAAATAAGCTGTTCCGAACGCAGAATATCAAAGTATTGCTGATTGAGATTAACATCAGGAGCCGTGATCAACTCCGTAAAGCGAGTCCCGTAGTTGGCCGGTTTCACGTACGCGACACTGAAGGGCGTCACGTCATGTTCTACTTTCTGACTCGTGCGGAAGGCGTAACCAAACGTCGTTTGAAACGAATTCAGATCGTAAAATTCCGCTCGCCGGATCAGTTGATACCCCAGCGTCAGGTTGGTTTTGGGGAGTATTTGCCGGCGGTCGTAGCGAATGCGGAAGGGAGCGACCAAACGGGGAAAGGAGAGTATCCCGTCTAAGCTGTACCGGAAATTGGTCACCCCCTGCGAGCGGGCACCCACCTGCCACTCGATGCCCGCCGTGCCATTGATCGTGAGCAATTCGGCCCGACGCAGCAGGTTGCGGTTGCGCCAGCTCAAGGTCAACTGGGACCCGACCAGGCTGTTGGACTTGGATGTACCGGCGGCTTCGAGCCGGACGGATTTTTTGGGGTAGGGTGTCAGGTAATAATGCACGTCGAGCGCGGCGGAATCGAGTTGCCGGACGGTCGTGTCACCAACGGGTTGAAATCGGTTTCTGACAAATTTGAACGTTCCCAGGTTGATAAACCGCGATAAAGTCAGGTCCTGCGCCCGGCTGTTGTAGCGCCGTCCGGGCCGCAGACTAACCACGTCGCGAAATAGCCGGGGATTGAACAGCCGGGCCGTGTCGACGATAAAAAACCGACGCATGGCCGTGTCTGCGGGTACCGGCATGGCCCGTCGTCGGCTGGTGTCGGTGCGCGGCGAACCGTCGAGGGAGTAATTGGAATAAATGTACACGTTGCGCATTTTGTAGGGCAATCGGGCGGCGGCGGGCATATCGGGTTTGAGCGCCACGTAGGGACGAACCCGGTTTTGGCCAATGGCACTATCGGCCAGAATCGCGATGTAGTCGGGCTGGAAATAAAAATATCCCTCCCGTTTCATCAACTGGGCGATGCGCTCCCGCTCCGCCTCGATGACCTCGAACCGGTACGGGTTCCCCGCTTTGATCAACCCACTTTGGCTGGATCGGTAAAGCACTTTACCAATCGACGAGGTATCGGCCAGGTAACGCACCGTGTCAAACTCGTACCGGGGAGATACCTGCACGGTGTATTCGGCCCGGGCCTGGTAGCCTTTCTTCTCAACAAACCGGCTTTGCACGCCGGAACGGAAGTAGCCTTCATTTTCCAGAAAAGATTTAAAAACCGTTTCGTTCGACGTCAACGCGCGGGCGCTGGCAAACACGGGCGGTGCGCCAAACCGCCGGGCTTGCGGCTTATTTTCCTTTTTCTGTTCGTTCAACAAATAATACAGCCACACTTTGTAAGGAAAGCCGAAGAGGGTTTTACTGGGTCGCGGCCGCGCCAGTGCCGTTAGTTGGCTTTTCACCGCTTTTTGATCGTTCTTCGAAACGGATGGATCGGCCTGCACCTTCACGTCGGCCCCCACGTAGAGTCGCTCGTCGGGTGGCAAACGCCGGGCTACGTTGCAGGCATTCAGCAGCACGAGAATCAAAAGCAACAGGACTCGATTCCTTTTCATTTTTGCTTTGTCGAAACATTGAAAACGGTTCGCCGCGAAAACACCCTTGCCCGTCATTGCGAGGAGGGAACGAAGTGACTAACGAAGCAATCTGCCGAAGCGGGCCAGAATCATTGGTAGGCCAGCTTTACTGGAACGGTCTGCGGTGGCAGATTGCTTCGTTAGTCACTTCGTTCCCTCCTCGCAATGACGGCACTTTGCTCGCCTGCGCAACAAATAATGAGTTATTAAAAACTCCCCCCCCGCCCCGCCTGCTCATTTTTCTGAAACAACTCGCGCAACAGGTTGTAATCCATCGTGATGACGAAAGCAACGCCGGTTTCAATCACGTATCCCTGCACGACACTGATGGTTTGGCTGTTAAACAAATTCTGCCGGTACACCCGGACGACGTAGCGGCCATCGGGCGACAGGTTATAATTCAGCGATACGTTGTCAAACAACTCCGTCGGGTTATTGCTGAGTCCCGTACTGTTTTCCAGAACGAAATTTTTGCCGACCGTTACGGACAAGCGCCCGTTGAGAAAACTCTTCGATAACCCCACATTCAAATCCGTGCGCCCACCCCGCCGGGCCTCCTGACCAACATCGACTGCGGCATAATCATTGGTCGATTGCAGGTCCAGGTTTACATCGACTCCCCCCAGTATGCCCGAGACAAACTTCTCCAATTGCTGGGACAAAATCTTGCTCACACTCCCACGGGCCAGGTTTTCGGCGGCCAGGCCCGTGCCGCCACCACCCGAACCCGAGAAGAAATTGGAGGTGTTTTCGGCGATAAATCCGTTGAGCACCAGCAAGGCAAACACCTGCTTGTTCATCTGCGAGGGGTCCTGCCGGAGTTGAATCAGTTTGGCATTGACCGCCTCCACCACACCCCCCCCGGCCACAAAACTGCGATCCGGCACGACGATGTTGAACGTCAACTGGGGACTGGCGAGGTTGCCACTCATCGACAGCAACACGTCGAATGGAATCTTGGCCCGGAAAGCCCCCGACGCCTGCGGACTGCTCGACTCGCTGGCCACCAGGTCGGCGGGGGCCGCGTTGGTCGAGTAAATGGCCGTCAGGTTGAGATCGGCCCGGAGTGGGTCGCCCGTAAACTGAATGTACCCGCCTTTTTGCAATTTAAACCGCCGCCGGAGGATCTGATAAGTCAGTGAATATTCGCCATCCGTTACGTCGTAGCGTCCCAGCACCGACACCTCACCACTGGCGTTGAGGCTGACGTTGAGCCGGGCGTTCCCTCGGGCACGAAGTTGATCCCCATTGAGTTCGTCGATGATCAACGTGAGTTCCGATTTTTCGTCTACTTCCACATTCAGCGATACCTGCGAGGCATTTAACTGCTGAAAAGCCAACCGAGGCAACAAGGTGTCGCGCCGGGGTTGCAACAGGTATTTGCGCAAAACGAGCGTGTCCTTGTGGTTGATAAACGTAACCACCTTGCGGGCTTCATTGGCGTTAGGTCCCTGGTCGGGCAACACCAGGAAAATATTGCTCCCTTCGTCGAGCCGCATATTTCCGGTTATCGAAGGCTTCCCCCCACTCCCCTGAATGCGCAGACTGGCGGTGACGGCGGCGTTTCCGTAGGCGTAATTATTATCCTTCCGGGCCGCGTTGAGCACCATAAACTTACTAGTATTCATCTGCAAGGCGTAACTGACGTCGGGTAATTTACCGAGTGTCACGGTGCCGTCGGTGGTCAGTTTCCGGCCCAGCGTATCGCGCAGATCAAACTGATCGAGCGTGATGGTGGAGCCGTTGAAGGTGAGTTGCTCCTGATCGATGTGGTACGTAGCGTTGACCTGAGCGACGTTGAACGCCACGGAATCAAACGCCAGACGGCCCTGAAACCGGGGCTGATCGACGGCACCCGTTACGGCAACGGCTCCGTTTACCCGACCCTTGGCCTGCCGGAGTTGCCCGAAACTGAACGCTTCGATGGTTCGGGCGTCCAGCCTTTCCAGGTTGATCCGAAAATCCAACGCTTCACCTGCCGACTTTGGATTATAAAACCCAACGACCGTCAGTTCGTTGTTTGGCCCGGAAAGCGCCGTTTTTACCGAAATGCGTTGATCCGACGCATTGGCAAACTGCGCGGTGAGCGTGCCGAGAGGTTTTCCGGTGAACTCCAGACTATCCACTTTTAAATCGCCGGTGAAACTCAGCGCGTTGTTGGAGCCGAGGTAATCGCGCACCACCACGTCGCCGTTGAGAATCCCCCCGACCATTGCCGTATCCTGGTTGGCGATTCTGGCCAGGTCCGACAAGTTGAAATCCTGCATTTGTACCCGTAGCGGCGCGTTGGGAATTGGCGCGACGCTGTTGAGCGTGAGGCGTTGATTTTGGGATTGAATCAGAAAACGCTCGGCCAAAACCCCGGCTTTGCCGTACTGCACAAACCCGGTCGTGTCGCTGGTCCAGCGTCGGTAGTTGGTCAAAAGGCCGTTTTGAGCCAGCCGGAGGCGGTAGTTTTTCCCATCCAAACTGAGCAGCCCGGCCAGGCCGTGCCGATCTTTTTCGAGCGAATCTTTGGTTACGACGCTGAAACGAAACTGATTGGCCGCCGCCGTGCCAGTGAGTTGCGTCAGCCCGATTTTCAGACTTTCGTTCCGCACCGCACTGACCTGGCCCTTGATGGCGAGTTGATTATTGGCCCCCAGCATGGCCAGCGAGGCATTTTCAACCGTCAGCGTGTCGTACTCGATCACGCCCGTGGTGAGGTTAGCCCGGAAGGTCGTATCCAGACGGTTATCGACGTAGGCTGTCAGCCGAACCGTATCCAACCGGGTCAGTGCGGGCACAAACGCCGCCAGCAAGGGATGGGCAAACGCCTTGAGTTGAATTGTGGCGTTGTACGGCGGTGCGACGGGTTTATAGTCCAAATCGGGAAGATTGAAGTAGCGATTCAACTCCCCCGCCACCAAATCATACAATCGGGTGTAGGCGTAATTACCCCGCACACTCACCTGACCGAAGGGTACGCTGGCGCGAATCGTTTTCTGTTCCTGGGCGGTGCCGGCGTTGAGGTACATCGAATCGATGGGGTAACTTTTTCCTCTAAACAACACCGTGGCTTCCTGCGCAATGACCGTCCCTTCAGGCTGAGCGGGATCCGTCGAGGTCATGTCGAGCGAAATACGACCGCGTATTTCGAGCGGATCTTTGTACAGTTTAAGTTTTTGTAAATCAAGGCTTTGCAACGTAATATTCCCCACCACACTCGGGTAAGTTTGTACGGTGCCTCCCTTCAACAAACCAACCTGCGTATCGATGGCCAACTGGGCGTTGGGGTCGTCGAGGGTTCCGCGCAGCATTAAAACTCCCTGCGTCAACGCGCCGTTTACATCAAGATTTTGGTAATTATATCCGTTCAACTGCGCCTGGTTCACGACCAGATCGAAGGTCGTTTGCATGGTTTTGAGATCCAGCCCGCGTCCGTTAAACGTGGCTTTCGCCGTGATTTTACCCAGTTGTTGGGGCTGTTGCAACCAGCGACCGGCGTTGAAATTGGTCAAGGTTGCCGTACCCGCATACGCCTGATTTTTCCCGGCCAAAAAGCCTTTCAAGGTTCCATCGAAAGCGGCATTCCCCCAATCGGTTGTTACCTGGGACTGCAAATTAAGGTCGTTGAGCCGCCCGCGTACCCGGCCCGAGAGCCGGATCGTGGGGGCCAGACTGATGGAATCGGGCAGGGTACCGGGCGGTACCAACCGCCGAAGATCGGCCGAGGTAGTTGCGGCATCCTGGATGACCAAATCCAGATTCAGGCGCTCCACGTCGGTGGCGTTGCGCACACGACCCCGTGCCCGGATTCGCGTACCCGAGAGCATGGAGAGTTCAAAATTGGGAATATTCAGGTCGGCCAGGGTACCCGTGGCCCGACCATTGACGCGGATAACCCCCTCGCGATTTCCGGCAAAAGGGGGCATCTGGGCCAGAAACGGGGCCAATTGCAGCACGTCGGCAACGGCCAACGTACTCTGGCGCAGGTTCAACCCAACCTTGACGCGCGCCGCCGCCGCCGGGCGACTCAACTGGCCCAGGGAATCGAACTGCAGCACCAGTTGATCGCGAATCACCGTGCGGGGCGTCAAGATCAAAAGCTGGTTCAACAAAATTTGATTGGCGCTGTACAGGACGTCGGCGTCGAGGCGTTGCAAAACAAACCCACTTTTTTCCTGAAAACGACCCTGCCGAAACTGCCCGGTGATGCGCTCCGGTTGGTAGGAAACCGCCTGCGCTGACAACCCCAGATTCCGCACGTCGAGGTGGGCGTAATCCATTCCGGAGCGTTGGACGAGCGCGTTTTGATTGTCGAACCGAATGCGGTTGTTGACCAGCGTCAACTGAGTTATTTTGGCCTGCCAGCCCTTACTTTCGGTCGTCGGAGTGGACGACTTATCGACGGGTTTGGCTGGTTTTTTCTTTTCCAAAACGGCCACAATATCCGAGTTGGACAGTTCCAGCGCTTTTATCCCGAGTTGCTGCCCATTCAGGTAAAAATAATCGGTGTTTACGGCCAGTTGCCCGATGACGCCCTGCGTTTGAAAGCCTTCTTCCTCCACCCGCACGTCCCACTTAGCCCGATTCACCCGCCAACGCCCCAATCGTAAATCCAACGTATCCGCCGTTGCATCGGGGTTTTGCGCTTGTTCAACGCCTGGATAAAGCCGGGTTCTCGTTTGGAGGCCCTCAACGAATGCCTCGGTCAGGTAATACTGGGAGCGCGTTGGATTGATTCGGTCGATCCGGGCGTGGAGCGTATCCACAAACACGTCGACATCGGCTCCGGCCACGTCGTCCAGGTAGCGCACCCGCACGTCTTTCAGCGCCACAACCGACAGATTTATCTCCAGAGGAGCGGCGGTTGTATCAATCAGTTTTGGAGTTTTATTCGTAGAAAATGCGTCCAGTAGAAATTTAAAATTAAAGGTGGTATCCGGCAAGGTACGCGTCAGATTTACGCGAACACGTTCCAACCTCACCTCGTTGAGCACAATCCGGCTCTGAAGCAACCCGAGCATATCCAAATCAACGCGCAGGCGCTGACCCGACAGCAGCGTGTCGCCCTTCGGCGTCTCGAAGTACACGTCGTCGAGTTCGACCCAATTGGGAATCCGGTACCGGATCCGGCCAATGTGGAAAGGCGATTTTAGCTTTTTGGCCAGGTAATTATTCACCTGCCAGGTCACGAAGCGTTGCCCCACAGACGTCGTAGCAATCACTCCCAGAAAGCCAGCCAGCAGGAGAATCAGCGCAAGAGTGCCGAGTAAGAATCTGGAAAGATATTTATTCACGTTCGGAGGAGTTCATCAGCAACTCGCCCACCAATGGCCCGTTCAGAATTCCATTGCCGGATCGTGCCGGACCGTCGTCTGCATTCAGAACAACCTAAATTCGGCAAATTAAGGTGGAAAATTGCTCTACTAAAAAAGTATGCCGTACTGTCTGAACTCCCCTAAAGATAGGCTTCCAAGTCGCCCAAACCCTGTCGGATAATCACGAAATCGTCGGTCGTGGCGTCGACAATCGTGGAGGGAATATTCTGCCCGTACCCGCCATCGATCACCACGTCGACCAAATTTTGAAATTTCTCGAAAATCAATTCCGGGTCGGTCGAGTACTCGATGATGTCATCGTCGTCGCGAATGGAGGTCGTGATGATGGGGTTGCCCAACTCTTGCACCAAATGCCGGGGAATGTCGTTGTCGGGCACCCGAATACCAATGGTTTTTCGGTTGGCATTCAGTGATTTAGGAACCCGGTTGTTGGTTTCCAACACAAACGTAAATGGCCCCGGCAGGGCTTTTTTCATCAATTTGAACGCTGAATTCGATACTTTGGCGTAGTCGGAAATGTGACTTAGATCGAAGCAGATGAACGAGAATTCCGCTTTCTGTGGACGAATCCCTTTGAGCCGCGTCACGCGTTCGACCGCCCGGGCGTTGTGAATATCGCAACCCAGACCGTACACCGTATCGGTCGGATAAATCACCAGGCCACCGTTGCGCAGCACTTCGGCCACGTGGCGCAGGCGTTTGAGATCGGGATTTCTGGGATATAATTTAATGAATTCAGCCATAGCCAATGCTTCGTAAAATGCGTGATGCTGTATTAAAAGCGGTTTGAAAGTGCATCGGTGTGTCACCCCCCCCCCCCCACAAGGGGGGTGTTTTTTGATATTTTTAAAACCGCGCGGGGGGGGGGGGGGGGGGCGGGTTTTTA
>JAJAZB010000237.1 GCA_026785975.1 Cytophagaceae bacterium
GAACAATGAAGGAGGCAAATCATTGTTCCTTGTTCATTGTTAATTGTTCATTAATTAGAGTACCTCGGCACTGATGCCGCGCCCACAAATGGCGTTGCGCATCGGGGCGAGTTCGTCAAAAGCCCCTTTTTTCACCGAACATTTTCCTTTGAAATGGATGATAATCGTACACTGCTCGGCCTGCTCAGAGGTATGTTCGCAGACATCGATGAGCGTGTTGATGACGTGATCGAAGGTGTTGACTTCATCGTTGAATACCACCAGATCGTGTTCTTCAACCTCGACCGTCTGTTCGAGTACGTCGACGTCTTGTTGTTGCCAGCGTTGGGGGTTTGGAGCGGTACTCGGATACATTGATTATTTAGGGTTGTTGGTGAACGGGTTATAACAAAATTACGACGGGAATCGGGCTTCTGCAAGAAATTTTTGCCTCAATTTCAGTCCTTTTCGGGGACGCAACTCTGACTGATTTTTACGTACTTTTGGGCTTTCCCCAACACCCTCTGGCCCCGTTCCGGTTCCAATGAGCACCACCTTAGCCCTCAGTATTTTACTCGTTTACTTCGCCGTCCTCGTGACGGTTTCCTACTTCACCTCCAAGGGTGCCGATACCCACACGTTTTTCACGGCCAACAAGCAATCGCCCTGGTATCTGGTCGCTTTTGCTATGATCGGTACCTCGCTGTCGGGGGTCACGTTCGTGTCGGTGCCGGGCAACGTGGGGGTCAGCCAGTTTTCTTATTTCCAGGTCGTGCTGGGTTACCTGGTGGGTTACTTCGTGATTGCCACGGTGCTGATGCCCATGTACTACCGCCTCAACCTGATTTCGATTTACAGCTACCTCGAAAAACGTTTCGGGTTCTGGTCGTATAAAACCGGCGCGGGATTCTTCCTCCTCGCCCGGACGGTTGGGTCGGCGGGGCGGATGTACATTGCCGTGCAGGTGCTCCAATTGGCCATTTTCGACCCGCTGGGGGTGCCTTTCGAGCTGACCGTCCTGATCGCCATTGCGCTGATTTGGGTGTACACCTTCAAGGGCGGCATCAAAACCATCATCGTCACCGACACCCTGCAAACGTTCTTTCTGGTTACGGCGGTGTTTCTGACGGTGTACCTGATTGGGCGCAAACTCAACCTGTCGCCGGGGCAACTTTGGAATACCGTCGAAGCCAGCCCCTACTCCACGATGTTTATCTGGGACGGCGGCGCAAAAAATTACTTCTGGAAAGACTTTATCTCGGGGGCGTTCATCGCCATCGTCATGACGGGCCTCGACCAGGATTTGATGCAGAAAAACCTGACCTGCAAGAGCATCGGCGATGCCCAGAAAAATATGTTCTGGTTTTGCGCGGTGCTGGTGCTGGTCAATTTTGCCTTCCTCTCCCTGGGTGCCCTGCTCTTCATTTATTCCCAACAAATGGGCCTGCCCCTACCCGTCCGCTCCGACGAATTGTATCCGGCGCTGGCCCTGGGCAATGAGTTTGGCACGGTGGCGGCGGTGACTTTTTTGCTCGGCATCACGGCGGCCACCTACGCCAGTAGCGACTCGGCCCTCACAGCCCTGACGACCTCGTTCTGCATTGATTTCCTCGACATCCAAAAACACCCGGAGGCCAAACGCCAGCGCATGAAAACCCTCGTTCACCTGATGTTTTCGGGCGTTTTTCTGGTGGTGATTATCCTGTTCCGGCAGTTGAACAGCCAGGCCATGATTCGCACGATTTTCGACCTGGCCGGGTACACCTACGGCCCGCTGCTGGGGCTGTACGCCTTCGGGCTGTACACCAAACGCCCCGTGCGCGACAAGCTCGTGCCGTTCATTTGCCTGATCTCGCCCCTACTCACCTACCTGATTGTGGAATTCCTGAAAAGTCAGGGCAACGATTTGGGCTTTTTGAAACTCGTCGTCAACGGCGCGTTGACGTTTTTGGGTCTGCTGGCCGTATCACGGCAGGCCAACGAGGTAGAGAAGACGGTGGTGTATTAGTGGTTTGTTGAATGCCACGTTGTTCCGGATGTTTATCCGGAACTGGAATAATTGCCGTTTTGTAAACGGCAGGCTGCGTGAGCGGCCCACTTTGCTGGCTGGTTCAGGTTGTGCCGGGAAAGCAAGCTACCAAGCGTCAGGCTTTACCAGGCTGGTGTGGCGGGTCACAGACCCGCAATATCAGACATTCGCGATGCCCTTCGGAACATCACGAACAACGGGGAAAACAAGCAATAAGAATTGTCTACCATTGCGCATTTTGTATTGTTTTAGGCGAATGGTGTGCACAATTAACTAATATTGAGTATGTTACATAATATTCAACGAAAAATTTGCGGAAGCGGATTCTGGCAGTTAGGTTTGTGAAACAAGCGAAAACATGCGTCTGTTTACGAGTTAGCGGTCATGCTGTAATGATAGAGGAAATATTAATCGATCTACAAACAATGGACAAACCAGCAAAATAGACAGTATGAATAATTTAGTAAATTTAGATTGAAAATAATTTCTGTGGAAACTCCATCTTAATAAAAGAATAAAGGAATATCAAATGACAAAAATTACCAAGGGAAAAATTACCACTGAGCGTAATAAATTACTCAAATGCCCCACCGGCATCAAAGGTTTTGACGAAATTACCGAAGGCGGGCTTCCGAAAAACAGAACCACTTTAGTTTCCGGCAATGCCGGCTCCGGAAAAACGCTTTTTGGGATTGATTTTCTGATCAAAGGTGCAACTGATTACAACGAGCCGGGCATTCTCATGTCGTTTGAAGAGACCGAAGATGAGCTTTATAAAGATGTGGCTTCTCTCAATATGGATTTGCAAGGGCTTGTTTCGCGGAAAAAGATTTTGCTCGAACATGTTATTCTGGAGCGTAAAGACATTCAGGAGACCGACTTTAATCTGGAGGGAATATTCGTTCGTTTGGAAGAAGCCATTGATTCTATTGGCGCCAAACGCATTGTTTTAGATTCTCTTGAATCTCTCTTTGCAGGCGTTACGGATATTGGTATTCTTCGCTTAGAGATAAAAAGACTTTTCCGATGGCTTAAAGAAAAACAGGTCACGGCAATTGTTACAGGCGAGCCGGGACAAAACGGTTCATATACACGTCATGGCCTGGAGGAGTATATCTCCGATTGCATCATTCTTTTGGATAACAGGGTCAGAGACCAAATCGCAACCCGTAGAATTCGTGTCATTAAATATCGGGGGTCAAGTCATGGAACAAGCGAATATCCATTCGTTATTGATGATGAAGGACTTTCAGTAATTCCCATCACGTCAGCAGGGCTTGAACAACCGGGCACAGACAAGAAGGTTTCGACAGGTATTCCATCGTTAGATAAGTTATTCAAGACCCGTAAAGGTTACACCAGAGGCAGCACCATACTGGCTTCCGGCACAGCAGGCAGCGGAAAAACAAGTTTTGCGGGGGCATTTGCATTGGAGAGTTGTAAACGTGGGGAACGATGTCTTTTCTTTTCCTATGAAGAATCATCAGGGCAACTCATTCAAAACCTTCTTTCAATCGGTATTGATTTAGCGCCCTGGATTGAAAAAGGACTATTAAAGATTGTGGCTCTTAGACCTTCCTTTCTTGGTTTGGAGATGCATTTATTGAATGTTTATAAGCTGGTTGATAGTTTTAAACCAAAAGCTGTGGTTGTAGATCCTCTGACAAGTCTTGTTGGAGAGGGGGAGCTTCGTGAAGTTTCATCGATGATTACCCGCATGATTGATCTCTTTAAATCAAGGGGCATCACTACGTTTTTTACAAGTCTTGTTTCTGCAA
>JAJAZB010000238.1 GCA_026785975.1 Cytophagaceae bacterium
ATATAAGTCTCCCCCGTCTGCATTGGCAAAGGCAGAGATAGCATTGGTTAAATCACCGGGGGTAATCTCTTTCGCTTTCAGATCAGCAAACTGACCTTCATCTATCAGCCGTATCTTATCTGCCTGCTCTTTGGTAATTTTTATTATCTGTATAGACATTGTTCGAAAGGTTAGTTTTCAGGTATTCGAAAGGTTATTGATAAGCCCATTCGAAGTTAGAAGAAAATCATGAAAACTCTATTATCTGTTGTGTGAAAACTACGGGCGTTGGGTGCAAAGCGTGGTTTGCCCATTATCGGTCAGGTTTCAAGTGCCGATTAAAAATCATTCATCAACTGCATCTGCTCGTCAATTTCCCCTTCCACCAGGTGTACGTAGCGCATCGTCGTTTGTATGTCGCCGTGGCCGAGCAGGCGTTGTAGCACCTGTACTTTTCCGTTTTTGCGCAGAAACATCGTCGCGAAGGTGTGTCGGCCAATGTGCCATCCGCTTTTATATGGTTGTGGGCGATAAGTTTGATCGTCGTCTGCATGGCTTCCGGTTGTGCTCAGGCTGTGGATTTTGCCCGCTTTTAAGGCCCTTGTATCCAGATTGTGCAACAAAAAAGCCCCAAAACAGAGTGTATTGGGGCTTTTTTAGTTGTTTCGTGGTCCCGCGTGGAATCGAACCACGATCTTGAGTTCCGGAAACTCACATACTATCCGTTGTACGACGGGACCAGAGGTGAAAAAAGCCGCCTCGGTGGGCAGCTTTTTTCTTCGTAGCGGGGACCGGACTCGAACCGATGACCTTTGGGTTATGAGCCCAACGAGCTACCAACTGCTCCACCCCGCGCTATTGTGCCTGCAAAGATAAAGTGCTTCCCCCAAAAATCAATACCTTTGCAAACTATTTTTCAATGCACCCGAGACCTGGCCGGATCCCATCCCGTCGGGTCTGATCATCTCAAGGCAGTACCATGGAGGCCATTACTCCCCACAAAGCCGGTTTTGTAAGCATTATCGGCAAGCCCAACGTGGGCAAATCAACCCTGATGAATGTGCTGGTGGGCGAACGCCTCAGCATCATCACTTCCAAAGCCCAGACGACGCGCCACCGGATTATGGGCATCCTCAACGGTACCCACAACGGCTCCGAATTTCAACTGGTTTACTCCGACACGCCGGGTATCATCAAGCCCCAGTACGAATTGCACAAGGCCATGATGGGTTTTGTTCACACCTCGCTCGACGACGCTGACGTGATTTTGTTCGTCACGGACATCTTCGAGCAGTACGACGAAAACGACGTTATCCAGAAACTTCAGCGCATCAGCCACGTGCCGGTGCTTTTACTCATCAACAAAATTGATTTGGCCACGCCCGAGCAAATCGACGCTAAAATTGCGCATTGGCGGGAGCGGTTCCCGACGCAGGCGATCTTGCCCATTTCGGCGCTGAAAGAACAGAATACGGGCGAAGTTTTCGATGCCATCGTTGAGAAACTTCCCGACCACCCGCCGTATTTTCCGAAGGATGAACTCACGGACAAACCCGAACGGTTTTTCGCCGCTGAAATCATCCGGGAAAAGATTTTCCTCAATTACAAAAAAGAGGTTCCCTACAGCAGCGAGGTCGTGATTTACTCGTTTAAGGAAACCGACGAAATCATTCGCGTTTCCGCCGAAATTTACGTCGAGCGCGTTACTCAGCGGGCTATTCTGCTCGGCCACAAAGGCGAGTCCATCAAGCGGCTGGGCATCCAGTCGCGCGAGGAAATGGAACGTTTCTTCGGCAAAAAGATATTCTTAGAAACCTTCGTCAAGGTAGAACCTGACTGGCGCACCAAATCCAACAAACTCCGGCAATTCGGGTATTCGGACTAAATTGAAAATTGAGAGTTGAAAATTGAAAGTGGCCCGCCGCCGGCAACCAGCCCGTTCCACATTGGGAACGCTTTCAACTCTCAACTCTCAATTTTCAATTTTCAATTTAAAAATCATGGCTAACATCGTTGCAATAGTGGGCCGCCCCAACGTGGGCAAATCCACGCTTTTTAACCGGCTGATCGAACAGAAAAAGGCCATCATGGACAACGTGTCGGGCGTCACGCGCGACCGGCACTACGGCTACGGCGAATGGACGGGCAAGTTTTTTACCATCGTCGATACGGGTGGGTACGTGGTTGGTTCGGAAGATATTTTTGAGGGGGCCATCCGGGAGCAGGTCGAAATCGCCATTGAAGAGGCCACCGTGCTGCTTTTTGTCGTCGACTGCATCGCCGGGCTGACGGGCCTCGATAAAGATTTTGCTCAGGTGCTCCGGCGCTCCAAAAAACCCGTAATTCTGGTCGCCAACAAAGCCGATACCACCGAAAAGTCGCAGGCATCGGGCGAGTTTTATGAATTGGGCCTCGGCGATCCGTACCCGATTTCTGCCGAAAATGGCTCGGGCACGGGCGATTTACTCGATGAAGTCATCAGCCATTTTGAAGAAGAGGGCATTGAAGACCCGGACGCCGGGATTGCTAAAATCGCGATTCTGGGACGGCCCAACGTGGGTAAATCGTCCTTAATCAATGCCTTGCTGGGCAAAGAACGCAGCATCGTGACGGACATCGCCGGGACTACCCGCGACGCCATCCATACGCGGTACAAGGCTTTTGGGAAAGAATTTATCATCACCGATACCGCCGGGCTGCGGCGCAAGTCGCGCATTACCGACAACATCGAGTTTTATTCGACGCTACGCTCCCTGCAAGCGCTGGAGGAATGCGACGTGGCCGTGATCATGCTCGATGCCACGCAGGGCCTGGAGGCCCAGGACATGAACATCCTCGGCATGGCCGACAAAGCGCGGAAGGGCATTGTCTTGCTGATGAATAAATGGGATTTAGTGGAAAAAGACGCTAAATCGGCCCAGGTGATGACGAAAGCAATTCATCAACGGCTGGCCCCGCTCGATTACTTTCCCATTGTCTACACGTCCGTGACGGAAAAACAACGGATTTACCAAGCCGTCGAGAAGATTCTGGAGGTCTACGAAAACAAAAACAAGAAGATTGCCACCTCCAAACTCAACGACGTGATGCTGGCCGAAATCGCCGCCACCCCGCCACCGTCGATCAAGGGGAAGTATATCAAAATCAAGTACATCACCCAGGTACCCGCCAAAAGCCCGACGTTCATTTTTTTCTGCAACTTGCCGCAGTACGTTAAAGAAGCCTATCAGCGTTTTCTGGAAAACAAGCTCCGTGAACACTTCGGCTTTGAGGGAGTACCGATTCAGGTATTTTTCAGGCAGAAATAAAACAACGAGTGCCTTTTTGTCATCCTTCCTTCGTCAGGATGACAAAAAAACATCAGGACAAAACCCACTTAGAGCAAAATCCTAAACAAGTTCAAGGTTATGAAGCGCCTGCTCAGGACCATTTACTGGACGCTTTTTGTGCTTCTCCTCGTCGTGGGGGGTATGTTTATCGGTGCGTACTGGCTACGGTATCGTCAGAGCGACGGCGAATTGATGGCCGCGTTTGATAATCAATCCATCCATCCGCAGATTCACCGGTACAAGATTGGTGACCGGACTATTCGGTTCATGGAATCCGCCCCGAATGGCTCTGACTCGCTGCCGGTCGTCTTTTTTGTTCACGGCGCACCGAGTTCACTGGCGTTTTTTAAGGCTTTTTTCCGGGATACCTCCCTCACCAATCACGCCCGGCTGATCGCCGTGGATCGGCCCGGATACGGCGATTCTGATTTTGGACGGATCGAACTCTCGATTGTCCGGCAAGCCAGGCTGCTGCAACCACTCGTGAATCGCTACCGAAAAGCTCCTTTTCTCCTGCTGGTTGGTTCGTCGTATGGCGGTGCGCTGGCCGCCCGGCTGGCGATGAATAACCCCGAGGCGGTTTCGCACGTCTTGTTTGTGTCGTCGGCGCTCGGGCCGGGGTTGGAGTACACCTTTCCCATCAGCTACTGGCTGGAGCACCCACCCCTACGTTGGTTGGTGCCGCAATTACTGCTCAACGCCAACGACGAAAAACTAAGTCATCGCCAAGCGCTGGCCGAGATCCTGCCCGACTGGGGACGCATCCGGGCGGGGGTGACGTTTCTGCACGGGCAGCGCGACGAACTGGTGTACTCGTCCAACGTTGCTTTTGCCCACCGGCGGTTGGTCAATGCCCGCGTCAAAGAGTTTATTCTGCCCGAGAGTCGGCACGACATCGTTGAGAACAAGCCGGAATACATGGCCGGAATTATCAAAAACGTGTTGGCTACGTATCCGCCCAAGGCGATTGGCGTGGATAAGTAGCCCCTGGTCACGGCGGGCAGTGAGTGAAGTTTTGGGAGAATTCAGCATCCATAAAATTTCTGCCCATCAACGAGTTGCAGGTTTTTTAACCCGTCGCCGGAACTGAATCAGCCAGGCCAATCCCAGCAAGCCCAGTCCCAACAAACTCACTGCCACGCCCTGCCCGATTTCAATGGGCAGGTACTCAAAGCCCAGCACAAACAGCGCCTCCCGAAAACCCGCCCCCGCTAGCGTAAGCGGGGCCAGTACCTGCGCTCCGGCCAGGAGCATGGCGTATTCGAGCGGGCGAGTACCCGCACCCACGGCGTACATCAGGCACAACCCGGCGCTAACCTGAATTGCCTGCACCGACAGGGCCACCAGCAGCAAACTTGGGTGCGCCTGCCCTCTGAAGAAGAGCCGATTTCCCGCAACCAACAACGTCGTCACGAAAGCCCAGCCAACCGCGTAAAACCAAAGCGGAAATCCGGCCAGGGCATTGAGTGGCTGGTTCAGAAACCCCGCCGCCAGAGCTAATAGCCAGGCCATCAGGGCTTCATGCCAGCGCACAACACCCGCATGGGCGCTCATATTGAGCGGGGCGAGGCCGCGCCGTTTCAGTTCCAACGAACCCCAAAACAAGGCCAGTGCCAGGCCAATCCAACCCAGTTGCGCGGAGAATAACAACTCGCGTACGGCGGCCCAGGGAATTTGTTTCCAAAACACCCCGTAGAAAATAGCCGAACTCAGCGCCCGAAGCCAAAAGCCGTAATTTTTACGGAAACTCATGCTGGAAAGCCGTAAAAAAACCCGCCGGACTTTGCAGCACCGGCAGGCGATGATTATGAATTAGGGTTACAAATACTGGTTAACATTGATGGCGTTAAGGTCTTCAAACGCGTGCGTCAACCGGGCAACGAACGTCTTTTCGCCTTCACGTAGCCACACGCGCGGATCGTAAAACTTCTTGTTGGGAGAATCTTCGCCGGTTGGGTTGCCGATTTGTCCTTGCAGGTAGCCCTCTTTGGCTTTGTAAAAATTGAGTACCCCTTCCCAAAAAGCCCACTGCAAGTCGGTGTCGATGTTCATTTTAATGGCCCCGTAGCTGATGGCTTCGCGGATTTCCTCGCGGCTCGAACCCGACCCGCCGTGGAAGACAAAATTGATGGGCTTTTCGGCGGAGAGACCAAATTTTTGCTTCACGTAGTCCTGGGAGTTGTGCAAAATGACCGGCTGCAACTTCACGTTACCGGGTTTGTACACGCCGTGAACATTCCCAAACGCGGCGGCAATAGTGAAACGGGGCGAAATTTTGCTCAGTTCCTCGTAGGCGTAGGCCACTTCCGAAGGCTGGGTGTACAGCCGGGCACTGTCCACGTCGGTGTTGTCGACACCATCTTCTTCGCCACCGGTCACGCCGAGTTCAATTTCGAGCGTCATGCCCAGTTTGCTCATGCGCTCCAGGTATCCCTTACAGATTTCAATGTTTTCGTGAATCGGCTCTTCCGACAAATCGAGCATGTGCGACGAAAAAAGCGGCTTGCCGGTCTGGGCAAAAAACTTTTCGCCCGCGTCGAGTAAGCCGTCAATCCAGGGAAGAAGTTTTTTGGCGCAGTGGTCGGTGTGTAAAATCACGTCGACGCCGTACACTTCGGCCAGTAAGTGAACGTGCTGCGCGCCCGAAATGGCCCCGGCGATGGCCGCCTGATGGGTATCGTTGGGAACACTTTTACCCGCGTAGAAAACCGAACCGCCGTTGGAAAACTGAATAATGACGGGCGAATTCACGGCCTTGGCCGCTTCCATCGCCGCATTGACGGTATCGGTGTTGACCACGTTGCAGGCGGGCAGGGCAAATTGGTGTTGCTTGGCGACTTCAAAGAGTTCCTGAATGGCATCCCCGTGCAAAACTCCTTTGCGGGTGGTTTGAGTGGTAGGCATTGAATCTTCGGCTGATTAAGGGCTTAAAATGAACGGGTTACGAAAAAAGTTAAGTGCGATTTGACGGATATGAACAGGACGAAGGTAGAAATTTTCGTTGGGAATCGGGCGTTTTAACCGTAGAAAAACGCCGTGACGCCACACTCCCGGCCAGCGCCGAGACCGGTTTCAGAGGAGTCGTCCCGGAACGGTGTGGGTCGCCAGAATGCGGGCGTTCTCCGTCTGCGCCAGTTCGGTGGCTCGTTGGCGGTCGTGCCGTTTTTTGGCGGCGCGGGCCGCAGTTTGTAACTCAAGGATGGGCGCGGGGTAGTTTTCGCCGGGGTAAAAACCCGTCATCTCCCGTTCCAGCGGCGGCATTTTCCAGGGTTCGTGGAGGTACGCCGGGTGAACGTCGCGCAATTCCGGCACCCAATCCCGGATAAAAATGCCGTCCGGGTCGTGATCGTACGACTGCTTGACGGGGTTGTATACTCGCAGCGTATTCGTGCCCGTCACGCCTGCCTGCATCTGAAACTGGGCGTAGTGAATACCCGGTTCCCAGTCGGTGAACAGCTTCGCCAAATGCACCGCACCGCGTTTCCAGTGCTGGTTGAGCAGGTGGGTCAGGAAGGAAACCAGCATCGCCCGCATCCGAAAATTGACGTAGCCCGTCGCCGTCAGGCAGCGCACACACGCATCGACGAGCGGATAGCCCGTGCGGCCCTCGGCCCAAGCCAGAAAATGGGCTTCGTTTTCCGAGAAAACCATCGAATCGAAGCCCTGGTTGATGTGCTCAAATTCCATGCGGTCTTCGCTCTCGAACTTCTGGATAAAATGGCAGTGCCAGCGCAAGCGGGAGGCAAACTGCCTTAACTGGCCCTGAAAATGAGATGTGCGTTGAACCGTCCGCGTGGCCTGATACACCTGCCTAACCGACAAATTACCCCAGGCCAGGTACGGCGACAGCCGACTGCAACCCCGGCGACTTTCGAGCGGTTTTGAAATAGAATCCAGGTAAAACTCCGCCCGTTCGATCAGGAAACTTTTTAAGGTACGTTGCGCCGCCGCTTCACCGCCTACTTGAAATTCCCCGGCTTGCACCGCCCAGGATTTGGGCAAGGGTTTGCCGCGAAATTTCCAGAATACTTTTGGGTCAAGTTCGGCCAGCAGGTAGCGCGACCAGTCGGGATTTTGTTGAGGGGCGTTCATCTGTTGCTGCCAACGCTGAACCCAATCATCGCGGTTGGGCAGGCCACGAATTACGCCGTTACTTTGGGATTCCTGCCAGTCGATTCCCGCTTTTTTACAGAATCTGGCCACCGCCTGGTCGCGGTCGTAGGTGATTTTCAGGCCGGTTTCTTCGTGGGAAAACAGGGTTTCGATTTTATGGTGCCGATGAATGGCTTCCAGGGCAGGAACGACTTCACTTTGCAAAATCAAAATCTGCGCGCCGTAGGATTTCAATTGCCGGTTGAGGTCGAGCAGGGATTGGTACACAAATCGCCAGTGCCGAACGTCGTAGTGCGGATCGGCCACGAGCGATGGCTCCAAAAAGTACACCAGCAGCAACGGTTTACCTGCATCGAGCGCCCGAGTGAGCGGCTCGTGATCGCGCAGGCGCAGGTCGCGTTTAAACCAAAAGATATTCATGCAGCGACTCAGACAATCCCGCAGGTACAAGGCACATCCGGTGTTTTTTGTTCCGAAAAAGCCCGTACCTTTTCAACCTTTCAAAACCTGAATTCTCCGATGTCGTACGACGCCCTGTTTCAACTGGCCAATGCCCTGGTTTTGCCGCAATGGCTACTAATCTGGTTTGCTCCGCGCTGGGGATTCACCAAAAAACTGGTCGATTCCCTGCTGATTCCCGCGTTGATTGGCGGGCTGTATGTGTACTTGCTGGCTACGGCCTCCTCCCCACTCGATCCCCGCGAATTTGGTTCCTGGGCGGGCGTTCGGGGGCTGTTTTCCAAAGGGAACGATGCCACGTTGCTGGCCGGTTGGGTACACTACCTGGCGTTTGATTTATTGGCCGGGAGCTGGGTTTGGCGCGATTCGCAGGAGCGGGGCATTGCGCACGGCTGGGTGTTGCTGCCGCTATTTTTCTGCTTTCTGCTCGGGCCGGTGGGGGTGTTGTTGTACGCGATTTTGCGGTTGGTTTTTAGAAAAAGAATTGCCCGCACATCGTTTGGAAAGTGAAACGGGTTAAAAACAAAACTGTTTGGCATAGCGGGGATCACTCTGAGCGGCACCCGCTTCAACGCCGCTCCTTTGGCTTGCGGGGGGTTAATTCCATTTGCTGCTGGGGTCCAAAAAGCCATCAGGATTCTGATCAGAAAGGATCACCAGCGGATGACCTCCATCTCCGGCATTGGGCCTGGGGTAGCCTGCAAAATGCTCCTGGTCACCAACGAGTTCCAGTAGGAAGGTACGAAACGCCGGGAAATGATTCAGCAAAAAGCGGCCAGTCTCCGGGGAAGACTGGCCGCTTTTAAAGACTTTAGTTGAAAAATTATCACGCTGAGCTTGTCGAAGAGTGGACGATGCAGCCCTTCGACAAGTTCCCTGAATCCGACGAATCAAGGCGGTCCGCCGAGCGGTTCAGACAATTGCCACCAATGCCCAGCGCCACTGCGCTCATCAGCAGGCAAAGCGGTGAGTAGTAAAACGTATCGTACCGGGCGAAGGCAGTATTCCTTACTTTTTTAAAAAAGCCCACGTACCGGAATTCCCCGACTGCCCGCAACAAAAAAATGCCCCCAATGGCCAGATTCCCGTAAAATGGCCACCGGGTGGGAAGCCAGCCAGTTAGCACGCTAACCGTCACAAAGGCAAAGCCCAGCAACCCGATGGCCACCACGAGCGTTTCGGGGGTTCGGGGCCGAAATAGGGGCGTAGTTCCATCGCCCAGCGTGGGAACGACCGGACTTGAACCCGTCTGGTGCTGGAAGGCCCAGCGCACGTGCAAGGCCGCAATCGCGACGAACAGCACTGCATTCGTGGCAACGAGTAGGTAGATCATGGGTTTTTGTCCTTTTTGTCTGAACCCCGCGGTGGTTCAGACAAAAAGGACAAAAAATCCCCCGGCGAACCTACCGGTGGATTAAACTAACCCTAAACAGTCTGGGGTTCCAAACGCTCCTGGGGCTGGGTAGCCTCGTCGGTTTTTCGGAACCATTTTTGTTTGATCCGCTCGCTGACGTAGTACATACACGGCACGAGAATGAGCGTCAACACGGTCGAGAAAATCACGCCGTAAATAATCGTCCAGGCGAGGATATTCCAGAAAACGGCGCTGTCGCCGCCAACGGTAATGTTTGGATCGAAGTTGGAGAACAGCGTACCGAAATCAATCGTCAGGCCGAGGGCCAGTGGAATCAGGCCCAGCACCACGGCGGAGGCCGTTAGCAACACGGGCGTCATCCGAATTCCGCCCGCTTCGATGATGGCGTGCTTCAACTCGTACCCGCGCTCGCGCAATTCTTCGGTGAATTCGATGAGCAGAATCCCGTTTTTAATCACGATCCCGGCCAGGGCGAAAATCCCCACGCCCGACATGATGAACGAGAACGTTTGGTCGAACAGCGTAAACCCGAGCAACACGCCAATCAGCGACAGGACAATCGTGCTGAAAATAATCAGTGGCTTGACGGCGGAGTTGAACTGCGTGGCCAGAATCAGGTAAATCAACAGGATGGCCCCAAGGAACGCCACGCCCAGGAAGTCGATGGTTTCCTGCTGGCTTTCCTGCTCGCCGCCGAGGCGGATGGCGTAGCCGTTGGGTACGTCCATTTGCTCAACCACCTGCGTGATTTGCTGGTTGATTTCGTTGGCGTTGGCCCCCGGCACCACGTCCGAACCCAACGTGATGACCCGCTCCTGGTTTTTACGGTTGATCTGGCTGAACGTGGTCGAGTAGCTGATGTCAGTCACCGACGACAGCGGCACCTGGCGCAGTTGACCCCCGGCGTTCATGTCGCGATAGACGATATTCTGGCTCAACAGGCGCTCGATTTGGCTGCGGTCGTTGGGTTGGAGGCGGAGCATGATCGGGTATTCATCTTCCGTGTCGCGGAATTTGCTGATTTCCTGACCGAACAGCGACGTGCGCACCGCCCCGGCGATTTGCTGCGAGGAAATTCCCTCGCGTTGCGCCTTTTCGCGGTTGATCTGCACGATGATTTCGGGCTTGTTGGTCACCAGATCCGACTTCAATTGGTCGATGCCCGCGATGCCCGCCGCCTTAATGTTTTGGCGCAATTCCTTTTCCAGCGTTTGCAGCGTGTCAAACTCGGCACCGGCGATTTCCACCGAAATTGGCTTGCCCGTCGGGGGGCCGTTGTTTTCACGCTCCACCGAGATTTCTGTGCCGACAATTCCCTGCAAACTGGCGCGGATTTTTTCGAGCAATTCAGAACTCAGAATGCCGCGACGCTCGGTACTTTTCACGAAAGCCACCGTCACCTTCGATTTATGCGGCGTGTCGGAGCGGTCGGGATTGAAGGGGTCACCGGCGTTTTTACCCACGTTGGAAATCACCGAGTTGACGATGTCCGTGGCCCCATTGTCGCGCAACACCTTGAACACGCGCTTTTCGATTTCCTTCGTCGTCGAATCCGTCACGCGAGCGTCCGTCCCGATGGGCATCACGTTGTACACGTAGATGTAGTCGGGTTCGCCGCTGGGGAAAAACACGGCCTTCGGGTTGCTCACAGCGGTGATGAAAACGGTTAGAATCAGCAAACCAAACGCCGCCGCAATCGCGAACACGGGCCGGTAGCCCGTAATCACCCAACGGATGAGGCGACGGTAGCCGTTGCGCAACTTGGGCAGGGCCTTGTTCTGGAACGGCACCAGGATGCGCGGCGTCAGGATGAAGTGATTAAAAACGTAGATCAGCAGGATGAAGACGAAGAAATTGCCTACGCCCGGCCCGGCCAGGTACCCCACAACCGTCAGTGCCGCGAGCACAATAACGGGCCATTTCAATTGCTGCCAGTGGCTTTTCGTCTGGCTTTCTTCGAGTTCTTCGTCGTGGCGTTTCATAAACGTCACGGCAAAAACCGGGTTCATCACGTAGGCCACGAACAGCGATGCGAACAACAGGATGATGAGCGTGATGGGCAGGAATTTCATGAATTCCCCCACGATACCCGGCCAGAACAAGAGCGGAAAAAACGGGGCAATCGTCGTGAGCGTCCCCGACAGCACGGGCACGAACACCTCGCCCGCCGCCGCTTTCACGGCCTGCTTGATGTCCCAGTCTTTGTGTTCGTTGTACAGCCGGTGGGTATTTTCAATCACCACGATGGCGTCGTCGACCACGATACCGAGGCCGAGCAGAAACGCAAACAGCACGAGCGTGTTGAGCGTGAACAGCGTCCCGATGACCGGCCCCACCAATGGGAAAAACACGAAGGCAACCAGCGCCGAAAGCGGCACCGAAAGCCCAACGAAAATAGCGTCGCGCACGCCCATGAAAAACATCAGCACGAGCACCACGAAAATGAACCCGAGAATCACGGTGTTGATGAGATCGTGGATATCGGCCTTCGTCCGTTCGGATTGGTCGGCGGTGATTCGCACGTCCAGGCCCTGAGGGAAGCGGCTTTCCTTATACTCGGCAATAATTTTTTCGATGGCCTCCGAAGCCGAAATCAGGTTGCTGCCCGCCCGTTTGACGATATTGAGCGTCACAACCGATTTGTTGTCGAGCCGGGCGAAATCCTGGCGCTCTTCGTAGCTGTCGCGCACGTCGGCCACGTCGCCGAGGCGCACGGTCGCGCCCGTCGAGGTGCGGATTTGCAGGTTCTGAATCTGGGTAATGTCTGAAAACTCGCCCTTCACGCGCAGCGTCCGCCGCACGTTGTCCACGTTCAATTCGCCGCCCGAAATGTTGATGTTTTCCCCGGCCACGGCCTGTTGCACGTCGTAAAACGTCAGGCCCGTGGCCTGCATCCGGGCCAGATTGAGGTTAATCTGAATTTCGCGTTCCAACGCCCCGACAATGTCCACCCGGCTGATTTCAGGCAGGCCCTCGAAGGCGTCCTGGAGGTCTTCGGCGTAGTCCTTTAGTTTCTGAAGCGGATAATCCCCGGCCAGGTTGACGTTCATGATTGGGAATTCCGAGAACTCCACGCTCTGGGCCGTTGGCCCGGCGTCGAGGGTGGTGGGCAGATCCTGCTTGGCCTTATCGACGGCATCGCGGACGCGCTGGAGGGCTACCTCCGATGATACTTCGGGCAGGAATTCAACCAGGATCACCGACACGTCGTTCAGCGCGTTCGACTTCACCGACTTCACCCCCGAAAGCGACTTCAATTGCTTTTCAATGGGTTTACTGATGAGGTTTTCGATGTCCGCCGGAGCCGTGCCGAAGTACACCGTGTTGACGTACACCTGCGGCACTTTGATGTCGGGAAACTGCTCTTTAGGCAGGTTGTTGTACACCATCCATCCCACCAATGTGATGAGGAACGTGAAGATGTAAATGGTCGTCCGGTTCTCCACGCACCAGTTGGTGAAGCCGAGGGTTTTGATGTGTTCGGGTTTCATAGCTTAGAATCGTTGTTCGTTGTTCGGTAGTCCAAGCCCTGTTCATCACGAACAACGAGCATTGAACCGCGCGGCGGACCGCATCGAACATCGCATTTTTAAAAACTAATCGGTTGTCCGTCTACGAGTTCCTGATAACCTTGCGTGACGATCTGGTCGCCCACTTGCAGGCCATCGGTAATTTCTACCTGACCATTGTAACTCTGGCCCGTCTTGACCACTTTCGCTTTCGCTGCTTTTTTGTTACCGTCAGCAACGGCTACGTACACGACCTGCCCTTTCTCCGTATTTTGAATCAGGTTTTGGTTAATGACAATGGCGTTGGGTTTGTTCACGTCGTTGATGTTGACTACCGCCAGTTGGTTGGGTTTCAGTTGGCTGCTGCCGGGCAGAGTAGCTTCGATTTCAAACGTCCGGCTGAGCGGATCAACGGTCGTGCTGACGAAACTCACGCGGGCGTTTATTTCCTTGTTCGAGTCGGGGAATTTCACCTTCACCAAACTGCCTTTTTTCACACTGCCCACGTAAGTATCAGCCACTTTGGCGACCACTTTCAGTTGCGAAAGATTCACGACCCGCACAACCCCCATGCCGGGCATAGCCGTTTCGCCGGGTTTTATGTTGACCTGATCCACCACGCCGCTGATGGGCGACGTGATGTTGGCCTGGGCGAGTTGGGTATTGAGCGTAACGAGGCGGCGCTCCAACCCATCTTTGTTGTTTTTAGCCTGGAGGTACTGTAATTCCGTGCCAATCTGTTGCTTCCATAAATTTCCCTGCTTTTCGAAAAGCGTGTTGGCGAGTTCCCATTGGTTTCTGATTTCGGCGACGGATTCGCGCAGAATCTGGTCGTCCACTTTGGCCAGGGTTTGTCCGGCCCGCACGATGTCGCCTTCCTTCACGTAAACCGCCGTTACGGCCCCACCCGATTTGGGCGTCACGAGTACGTTGTTCTTGGCATCGACGGTGCCCTGCACTTCGATGAAGTGCTGGAAGGTACTCGTGGTCACGGGCGTCACGGCCACGGTTTTGGTTTTAGCGGCTTCCTGGGCCTGCGGATCCAGTTTGGTTACTTCAGCTTGCAGGGCCGTGACTTTGGCATTGAGTTCAGATTGTTGCTTTTTCAGTTCAGCCAGTTCTTCTTTTTTACCAGCAATGCCTTCTTTTTTGGGTTCAGAACAAGCCAACAAGACGAGTGCGATTAGAGCGAGATATTGGGATTTCATGTGCTTTTCAAATTAATTAATTGAGTTTTGGAAGGAATGAAAGAGTGAATACCTGACGGTTTTTATTATTCGTTCATTCTTTCATTCCTTCATTGAAAAGCCGTCCGGCGGCTTTATCCAGGTCTACTTTAGCAACCAGGGCGTTGTAGAGGGCGGTGTAATAATTGGTTTGCGCTTCGCGAAACGAGGTTTCCGCGTTGATTACTTCAATGTTTGACCCGACGCCTTCCCGGTATTTAATCCGGGTGACGCGCAAAATCTCATTGGCCAGATCCAGATTTTTTTGCTGCTCCTGAAGCGTGTACCAGTAGTTGCGCAGTTGAATCTGGGACTGCGAAAGCTGGAGGTCGATGCTCTGGGCGAGGAGTTTGAGACCGTTGTCGGCCTTGAGCAATGTATTGCGCGACTGCGCCAGTTTGTACCGCCGGGCGAAGCCATCGAAAATGGGTACGTTGACATTAAACCCCGCCGAACCGGCCGGAAACCACGCTCTGGTAATAAACCGGTCGAGGGATTGGCGGCCGTTGAAATACCCATAGTTTCCTGAAAAAGAAACCTGTGGCAGGTAGCTTTTCTGAATGTTCTGCACGTCGAGGCTCTGGAGAACGTGCTGGGTTTCGAGCGTCGAGTATTCGATGCGATTCGCGTAGTTGAAGGGCCGCGATATTTCATTGACGTAGGCTTCCGAAAAGTCCAGTTTGGCCAGTTTTTCACTCAACGAAACCGACTGATCCAAGGGGTAACCCATCTGGAATTTGAGCAACACGAGCGCCAGTTCCTGCAAACGTTCCACGTTTTGTTTTTCGGTTTTCAGATTGTTGGATTGTACTTCCAGGCGTTGCACGTCCAGTTTTTCGACCAACCCCTGTTCGTTCATCGCCCGGGTATCCCGAAGTAGGGAATCGAGGCGGCTCACGTTTACACCGAGCAGATTGATGCGTTCCTCGTTGACCAACACGTTGTAGTACGCTTTGGTGACGTTCTCGGCGACGGTTACCTTGCTGGCATTCAGGTTTTTACTGGCCAATTCCGTGTACGCTTTGGCCGCCTTGAGTCCGATCAGGTACGAACTGCTGAATATCAACTGGCTCACCGACCCTACGGCGTTCGAGGTGTAATTGACACCCCCCAGGGCAAAAACCGTTTCCTCGCCGGTCACCGGGGCATTAGGATCAGGCGGGCCAAGCGTAGTGCCGGGTGGACTAAAAAAAGGCTGCACTCTGATGGTGCGCGAAAGGTTGGCGCTCAAGTTGACCTGCGGCAAGCCGGCAGCCTTAATCTCCTGAATCCGTGCTCTGGCCGACTCGATATCGACCTGCGAATTAAGGACGTTCAGGTTGTTTTTGACGCCGTAATCCACAGCTTCTTTCAGCGTAAAACTCCGGGCTTCCTGCGCCCGAACCAGCGGACTCAAGGTCAGCAAAGTCGCCCAGAGCAATAGTTTGCCAGCATATTTATTCTTCATTTGACGTTCGATTTAGGTTGATTGATAAGTTCTTTTTGGTGGCGTTCGTAAATTTCACAGCCCTGCTCAGTGACGATGCCGCGCATGAAATGGTCGAGAAACTCATTTTGCACGCGCAGCAACGGGAAGTGCTCAGGCGGAAAAAGTTGATTGTCGAACCCCATTTCAATTTGCTTCAGCCGCAACCGGGCAATCACGGGCACATCGAGATTACTGCGAAACAACTTTTCGGAGATGCCCCGATGAAGTTCTTTTTCAATGCCCTTCAGCGCGAATTCCTGCATGTGTTCCTGGAACAACTGCCAGGCCCTCGGGTGGTATTTCTGAATCTCGTAAAGTAGCCTCGGGTTGACATTCACCAACGTTTGACGCATCATTTCGCTGGCCTGAATGAACTTCTCGACGCTATTGATTCCGGAACTTTCCATCTCCTCGTATTCACACTGGTCCCGGTGCATTTCCCGGCCCACCACCTGCATGACCAGTTCATCCTTGTCGGGAAAATGGAGGTAGATGGTTTTCTTCGAAATCCCCAGTTCACGGGCAATGTCATCCATCGTTACGGCCTTGACCCCGTAGCGAAAAAACATACTCTCAGCCTTCTGAATAATCCGTTCTTTAATGTCCACTTCGATCTATTTGCTCCTCGTTATTTGTGCTCTAAACATGGTGGCAAAACTATGGAAACTTTTAACAGGTTCAAAGTTTTTATTATTTTTTGGAGGAACGGCAAAAAAACGTAGATCATCGGAGCGTGCCGATTTTGCCGTAAACGAACGATATAGCGTTTAGTGCAAGTTTTTCTAAAAATTATCAAAAACTGAGGCTTTAGGATTTTCCCGATACAAACAAAAAGGCCCCCGAGTACTCGGGGGCCTTTTTGAAAACGCAAAAAGCTATTTTCACTCCTCGTAATAATACCCAAAAATGATGTTCATCTCGTCGGTGCTTTGCAAGCCAAACGTCACGGTACGGGCGGTTGTGTTGTTGTAAGTCACGACGGAGGTCAGGCCCTCGCCCTTGCTCAAACTGATGGGCGTCGGGTAATTCTTTTTCAAGGGATGCGCCCAATCGGTGTTCTCGTACACCACTTCCCCGTTGCGCGGGCCACCTTTGATTTTAATGACAAATTTCTCGGCCAGTTCATGGTTGTGCGACGTCAGCATGATGATTTTGGCGGCTTTGCTAAACGTAAAATCTTTCGTGACCGTCGTGCGCTGACCAGGTGGCAAGTTGAGGTTGGTGTTGTTCAAATCGAGCATCTGCACGATGCGTTGCACTTTTTCTTTAGGCACGGTGTACAGGTTGGCGTAGTTTTCACCGTACAAAACCTGACTGGTTCGGTTGTAGTAGTGCGGATTGACATCGAGCGAACTGTTGGCGGGGAGCATGATGGCCATACCCTCCGGGAAAACGTACTCCGTGTTGGTTTCGCTGCCGCCACCCAGAAACAGGTGGTTCTGCATGGTCAGGTACGTGGCCACGTTCAAACTCCCGTTGGGGTTGCGCAGATCCCGAATTTCATTGACCGTTGGAAGTAGCCGTTTGTCCTTGAAATCGTAAAGTACCAGGTGGTGACTATTGGTACGGGCGCGCAGCAGGATGCGGTTTACGTAAATATCCTGCGCATTTCCCACCATACGACGCACGAAAAGCTCACGCTCAAAATTGGGTGCTACTTCAAATTTATCCACTTTCAATTGAAACCCTTCGCCCGGCGCGGGCGCGGCCAGCGGCTCGAACGTCTCGACGTAGCTGGGTGTCGTATCATCCAACAGTTTTTCGTCGGCCACGTTGCCTTTCTCCGGCGCTCCGGCTTCGATCCAGCGACGAACAAATTCAATTTGCCCAACCGACAACGGTTTGCCACCGAGGGGCATCGGGCTACCGTAGGTTTTGCCTCCGTGATGCTGGGCACCAAAATTCAGTTTATGGAAAAGCAGACTTTTATCGGCGCTGAAGGCCTTCACCCGCAACAAACCCTCCGCTTTGGCCGTGGGCTGGGTGGGTGCTACCCCAACCAGGTAGGAATACGCCACCGATTTTTCGAGCACTAATTTATGCTGGTTAAACGTATTGTCGGCAGAGGACGCGTGGCAACCCGTTACGGCGCAACTGGTCGCGAAAATACGATCCTGCATCAGCGCGAAACTGGCGGTTTCGGTCGGATTGGGATCGTCGGTTGCTTTGGGCTGACAAGCCACAATCGCCAGCGCGGCAAACGCCGCCGCCGTGGTGTAGCGTAGAAAAAAGCGAATTGATAAACGAAGCATTGCGATAGACGTTAAATGTACATGGCTACTGATGAAGAGGCTACAAACCTACGAAACCTACGAAGATTTTGGTTGAAATCCTGAATAATGCGCTTTTGGACAATGAACCCGCACAACCGTTTAAACGGGCGAAAACCCGGCGTATTTTCTGGCACTCCCCCAACGTGGGGTTTTCTGCGGTTTTTCCGCTATTTTTCCCGCTGAACTCATTTTGCAATGCTTCCCGACCAAACCCCTACCTTTGCTTCCCGCCTCGATTTATCCGAACTCCACGAAGCCGCCGCCCGCATCCGCACCGAAGTCGGTAAGGTCATCGTGGGTCAGCATAGCCTGATCGACCTGCTACTGACTGCCCTCCTCGCCGATGGGCACGTGTTGCTCGAAGGCGTACCCGGCGTGGCTAAAACCCTGATCGCCAAATTGCTGGCCAAAACCGTTTCGATCGACTTCAGCCGGATTCAGTTCACCCCCGACCTCATGCCCGCCGACGTGCTGGGCACGTCCGTTTTCAATCCCAGGCTCAGCGATTTTGAGTTTAAACACGGCCCGATTTTCGCCAATCTGGTGCTGATCGATGAAATCAACCGGGCACCCGCCAAAACGCAGTCGGCGTTGTTTGAAGTCATGGAAGAGCGGCAAATCACCAACGCGGGCATCACCTACCCGATGAGCGCGCCGTTTGTCGTGCTGGCTACGCAGAATCCAATCGAGCAGGAAGGCACCTACCGCCTGCCCGAAGCCCAACTCGACCGGTTTCTGTTCAAACTCATCGTGGGCTATCCTTCGCTCGAAGAAGAAGTACAAATCCTGGAGGGCCACCACGAACGCCGCGCCGCCGACCCGACTGCCGCCGTGCAGCCGGTGCTGACGGGCGAGCAGGTCGCCACGTTGCGGGCGCGGGTCCGCCAGGTGGTGTGTGAGCCGAAAGTACTCGAATACATGGCCCGGCTGGTGCAGGAAACCCGGCGGAGCAAATCGCTGTACCTGGGCGCTTCGCCCCGAGCCTCGGTGGCTTTGCTCAACGCCTCCAAAGCCCTTGCCGCCCTGCGGGGCCGCGATTTCGTCACGCCCGAAGACGTGCAGGAACTGGCCGCGCCCGTCTTGCGCCATCGCCTCATCCTGACGCCGGAGCGCGAAATGGAAGGCACGACCGCCGATGAAGTCGTTGGGCAGTTACTGCAAAAAGTGGAGGTACCGAGGTGAGTTGGGTTTAACGGTTTGAGGTTGGATTACAGGCTCACTACGCCCTTTCAACCGGTTAATCCGGCCCGCTACTCCAATCGCCTGAGACACCAGGCCATTAAATCCTTCTCATCCATGATGCTCCAGGAATGCGGGTGGCGGGTGCCGTCCGGGCGGTAGCCTTTATCGGTTGTCGTAATGAGTTCGGCGGTGCTACTGCCCTGAATGCGGAGTTCGTTGACCAATCCGGCACAGTCCATCGCGTTGAGATCGTAGTAATCTTTTCGGCGGTTTTCCATCCACCAGTGTACGTCGGGTTCGGTGTAAAGACGCAGGGGCGTTTTGCCCAACAAGTATCCTCTTCCTCCTTTTTCTGCGTAAAAATTGTATGGCGACTCACTCCGGTACCGGGTCTGGGCAACCTGAGGCGAACCGCCAAACCGCCGGATCATGCTATCCATCAGGCTTTTACCTTCTGCCGCCGCTACCGGGTGAAAATTGAGTTTCACCGATTTCTCGGCTTGGTGCCAAAGGCGTTCGTAGTCGAGCGGTGGGTCCCCGGCGAAAATAGCCGCCGGACGAATGCCGCGCTTCGATTTGCCTTCGGCACAGTACTGGGCGTACCGAACCGCCATCGTCCCCGCCGCTGAGAAGCCGCCCAAAATCACTTTTCCCGGCAAAACGTGGTGCTGGCGGCAGAGTTCACCGAGCATTTCGTCCGTCGTTTCCAGGATTCGGTCATCGAACATGGTGTCGAAATAATCCTTGCCGGGCACCGCCGACACGTGCAGGAAACCAAGCTGAGTTGCCAGTGCGGTGTCGGTCAGGCTGGCGTACGAAATAAACACAATGCCGCGAATCGGGCCTTCGGGGTAGGTGACCCGGTACGAATTCCAGGTACTGTCGGCGGGATTTCGATAGACCGTCTCGACGCGCTGGGCGAACGCACCCGATAGCAGACTTAACCAAAGCAGGAGTGTAATGGCTTTTTTCATAAACCACGAAGTTTTGAGGAAAGACAAAAGTCGTTTACGCCTGGCTTGCCTTCGGTAGGAGGTTCGTTAAAAATTGTTAACGGATCGACTCACCTTTTCGACGGACGTTTGATAAAGTCTTGAAACGTAGTTCAAACACAAAATCAAACGACACAGATGACACCTTTTACGTTTAAAAACACTTCCCTGCACGACGAGGCAGGCACTCCCGCACTGCCCTTTGAGCAACCCGTTCAAACCAATGCCATTTGGGTCAATCTTCGGGAGTACGGATTCACGAAAGCGGGCGAACACCACGGTGACGCTTCGGCGCTCAGCAATCTGTTCAATCAAATCCAGCAAGGCTTTATTCTGGATGAAAACGCCAACGATGAAAAACAACGTGTGGAACGGGAGCGAATCGAGGAGGAGATTACCGCAACGGAACGAATCGCCAATGAATTAAAAACCGAAATCCGGCGGATCAAAGAAACGGAAATACCAAAGGTCGAAGGGGCAATCAACCTGGTCGATGATGGTATCAATCAGGTTGAATTAAACGCCCTGAAACGAATTAAAGACCC
>JAJAZB010000239.1 GCA_026785975.1 Cytophagaceae bacterium
GTGCGACCTTTATTTATTTATTACCCTATTCTTCTTTTCTACTATATAATTCACCAAAAATTTTATATTTAAAACCACAAAAAAAATAAAGGCGGGCAAACGCCGGTTTAAGACACTTTTCTAAACTAAAAAAAATGCAGTACAGAACTTTCGGAAGAACCAATTGGCCAGTGAGTGAAATTGGCTACGGGATGTGGGGCCTGGCGGGCTGGACTGGCTCCGACGAGGACGAGTACACCCGTGCCCTCGACCTGGCCGTGGAGCGCGGCTGCACCTTTTTTGACACCGCCTGGGGTTACGGCGCGGGGCGTAGCGAACAGGTTCTGGGCAAATTGCTCAAGCGGCACAGCAATAAACGCCTGTACGCCGCCACCAAAATTCCACCCAAAAACTTTAAGTGGCCCTCCAAACCGGAGTTTAAACTCGAAGATTGTTTTCCCGCCGGACACATCATCGAGTACACCGAAAAGAGTCTCAAAAACCTGAACGTCGAGCAGATTGATTTGCAGCAGTTCCACGTCAGGGAAGACGGCTGGGCGGATCACGACGACTGGAAAGAAGCCGTTCAGAAACTGACTCAGGACGGAAAAGTAGCCCATTGGGGCGTGTCGGTCAATCGCTGGGAACCCGAAAATTGCCTGAATACCCTCCGCACCGGATTGATCGACGCCGTGCAGGTTATTTACAACATCTTCGACCAGGCACCCGAAGACCAGCTTTTTCCACTTTGCCGCGAACTCAACATCGGGGTTATCGCCCGCGTACCCTTCGACGAAGGCACACTGACGGGCACACTGACCAAAGAAACGACCTTTCCCGCCGACGATTGGCGCTCGACGTATTTCGTTCCTGAAAACCTCAACACCAGCGTCGACCACGCCGATGCGCTCAAGCCGATGATTCCCGAAGGCATGACGATGCCCGAACTGGCCCTGCGTTTCATTCTGGCCAATTCTGATGTACACACGATTATTCCTGGAATGCGGAAAATCCGTAACGTGGAAGCCAACACCGCTACCAGCGATGACCGGATGCTGCCAACTGAACTCTTGGCCGAGTTGAAAAAACACCGCTGGGATCGCCTGCCAACGGCCTGGTCACAGTGAAATGGGTTTGAAAAGGTTTGAGGGTTTGAAAGCCATCAAACTCTTCTAACCCCAAATCTTTCTAACCTCAGCCATTTCAAACCTCAACCCTTTTCAAACCCAATTTATGCGCACGTTCTGCTGGCTTTTTCTCGTCGGGGTGCTTGCTCATTGCCGCGAACCACGGCCAGCCGCCAAGCCGCCCGGAGACCGCATCAACGGCCTGAGTCTGGTCGCGCCGATCAGGCAGGTGGACAGCAGCATACTTGGTCCGGTGCGGGCGGTGGGTGCCAACTGGGTCGCGCTCATGCCTTACGCCTTTGGTGAAATGGGCCAGCCTACCCTCCACCACGCCAATTCCCGGCAGTGGTGGGGCGAGCGTCCCGATGGCGTTGCTGCAATGATTCAGATGGCCCATCGCCAGGGCCTGAAGGTGATGGTGAAGCCGCAAATCTGGTTGCGCGGGGGTGAGTACACCGGAAAACTGACGATGAAATCCGGGGCCGACTGGCAAAGTTGGGAGGAGAGTTACCGGGAATTTATCCTCGGTTACGCCCGGCTCGCCGATTCGGCGAAGGCTGAACTACTCTGCATCGGTACCGAACTCGACGGCTCCGTGGCCGGGCGACCTCAATTCTGGAAAGCCCTGATTGGCGAAATCAGGAGTGTTTACAACGGAAAACTCACCTACGCCGCCAATTGGGACACCCACCAGGTTTTTCCCCACTGGACGCTGCTCGATTACGTGGGCGTGGATGCCTATTTTCCCCTCACCAACGATGCGTCGCCTTCGGTTGAAGACCTGGAATCGGCGTGGCAACCGCACGTGAAGGCCTTACGGAATTTTTCAAACAAGCTGAGCCGACCGATTTTATTCACTGAGTTTGGCTACCGAAGCGTCAGCAATTGCGCCCATAAACCCTGGGTATCCGACACCGACGACCCCGCCGATGCCCAAGCGCAGCGGAATGCCTACGAAGCACTTTTTCGAGCTTGTTGGGCTCAGCCCTGGATGGTGGGTGGTTTTGTCTGGAAATGGTACGAGAAACCAATCCGCGAGGGCCGCTGGCACCGCCACGCCACCGATTACACGCCCCAGCAAAAGCCCGCCGAAAAGGTGCTGAAAGCCTGGTACGGAGGAACCCCCGAAACGAGCGGCAGTCCACTTTAGACCTCGTCCGCCTTGTTTTTAAAATTCTCTAATCCATGCAAATCTTTCAAAACTTAACCGAACTCAGAGCCGCCGTTGGCCAAGACCTGGGCACCACCGACTGGACGAGCGTCACCCAGGAAATGATCAACGACTTTGCCAAAGCCACCGGCGATCACCAGTGGATTCACGTGGACGTGGAACGCGCCCGGCAGCAATCCCCGTTTGGCGGGCCAATTGCCCACGGCTTTCTCACGCTGTCGCTGGCGCCTACGTTTATGGCCCAATTATTTCGGGTGGAATCGGTGAAAATGGGGGTCAACTACGGTACCAACAAAATACGCTTCACCGAAGCCGTACCCGCCGGAAGCCGCGTACGGATGCACGGTAACCTGATCCGCGTTGAAAATTTTCCCAACAACGGCGTTAAAGTCGAATTACGGGCCACCTTTGAGCGGGAAGGCAGCGAAAAACCCGTTTGCGTGGCGGAGTTGGTCAGTCTGTTGTTTGAATAAGGCCCGCGCGGCGTCCGCCCTAACCCCCAAAGGGGGCATTTCTGAATAATATAACTCTCCCTTCGGGGGTCGGGGGGCCTCATTCATGCGCTTAAAAAATCGTGTTGCCATCATCACCGGAGCCGCCCGGGGCATCGGCCGGGCCGCCGCCGAACTCTTCTGCCGGGAAGGTGCCGTGGTTATCATCTGGGATTTGCTCGACGTGGGCGAACAAACCGCGCAGGAATTACGCGATCAGGGTTTTACCTGCGAGTTCCAGAAAATCTCAACGACCGACGTGCCCGCCCTCGAAGCCGCCGCCCGCGAAGTGGCGGAAAAGCACGGGAAAATTGATATTCTCGTCAACAACGCGGGTATCACCCGTGACAAGACCCTGCTGAAAATGAGTCACTTGGAATGGCAACAGGTCATCGACGTGAACCTGACGGGGGTTTTTAATTGTACCAAAGCCATCGTGCCCTACCTGGTCGAGCGGCAGTACGGGCGCATCATTTGCACCTCATCGGTGGTGGGTGTACACGGCAATTTCGGCCAAACCAACTACGCCGCCGCCAAAGCGGGCGTCATTGCCATGTGCCGCACCTGGGCCAAAGAGTTGGGCAAATACAACATCACGGCCAACGCTGTCGCCCCCGGTTTCATCCGCACCGACATGACCGACGCCATGCCCGAAGAAGCCCGGCAGGCAACCATCGCCACCATTCCGCTGCGCCGCATGGGCGACCCCGCCGACATCGCTTACGCGTACCTCTACCTGGCCTCCGAGGAAGCCTCGTTCGTCAACGGACAGGTCTTGGGCGTGAATGGCGGGCAGGCTTCTTGAGTGAAAAGTTAAAAGTGAAAAGTTGGGTAATAATGAATAATGGCCCTGGTTTTGTCATCCTGACGCAGGAAGGGTCTGGTTTGCGCCTACCAGTAAAGTCTGACAATATCCTTCCTGCGTCAGGATGACAAAAAGCATAAAAAGATGAAGCAAATTCTCCTCTACCCAATGGCGGCTTTTTACGTCTACTCCGGCGTGATGCACTTCGTGCGGCCTAAGTTTTTCCTGCGGATTGTGCCGCCCTACGTTCCGGCGCATGACCTCATGGTCGCCTTAAGTGGCGCGGTCGAAATCATCGTTGGCGTGGGCTTGCTTTTCCCGGCTACGCGCGTTTGGGCGGCCTGGGGGCTGATTGCTTTGCTGATTGCGGTTTTCCCGGCCAATGTGTACATGGCCTACGGTGAACGGTTCCAGGCTATTTCCCCCTGGATCCGCTGGGGTCGCCTGCCGCTGCAAGCCGTGCTGATTTGGTGGGCGTACCTGTACACGCGGGGGTAATTCTGTAAACTTAATACTCCTCCCGTACCGCCCGCAACACCCGCTCTACCTGGCGGCGAACCTCGGCGGTGGGCACCAGAAAGTTGTTGTTCATAAAACTGAACAGGAGCACTTTACCGCTTTTTGCGACGAGGTAGCCGCTCAGGTTATAAACCCCCGACAGCGAACCCGTTTTAGCGAATACGAAGGGGGCACCGCCTTTGTACTGGTTTTTCAGCGTACCGTTCAATCCGCCCACCGCCAGCAGCCTGAAAAGTCGCTCACGCGGCACTTTCGCGCTGATTTTTTCCAGCAAGTTTATCATTGTCCGGGGTGTAAACAGGTTGTACCGCGATAACCCCGAACCGTCCACCCAGTTGGGTTGGTCGGGCAGGTCAGCGAGGAAGGTTTTCCTGACGTGCGCAATCCCGCGCGGTACACTCAGCGTATCGCTTACCACGCCCGAAACCAATAACATAACGTGTTCGGCCAGCATATTGTCACTCACCTGAAGCATCCGCTGGTAAAGCGTATCGACGGGTACGCTGTGCATCGTTCGGGCGGTGCGGTCGAACGGTACGTTGCGCAGCCGAACTTCTTTTTTGAGCGTGTCGGCAAGCAGTTGCACCGTCAGTTCGGGCGAGGTCAGGTAGGGCACATCCTGTACGCGGTTGGGCGTAGCGGGTACGCCGGGCAATCGGAAGAGGTTGGTGGTCAGGTTGCGCTGAACCGCGCTCAGGCTCGAATCGAGCGCGAGGTAGCGACGAAAATACGCCAGCGCGGGCTGCCAGCGCCGGGCCTCATCGACTTTGAAGCGTAAAATATTCCCGTACACTGGCAGCGAGGACAGTTCGGCCTGGTACTCATCGCTGTAATTATCCCAGCCCCAACCCGGCCCGTAAGTAGCCTGGGTGCTATTTTGGTTTGAAAAAACCAATTTTTCCGGGCGACTTTTCAAAAAATCAAACACGCGCGAACGCGGTAAATCCGGGTGTAGCAATGAAGGATCGCCCGTGCCCCAAATCACCAATGAATCGCCCAGCGTGGATGCGCCCAGCGTGGATGCGCCCAGCGGCGATTTTCGCAGGGAATAGCGCAGTGCCGGAACGGAATCGCCCAACACGCAGAGTCCGGCGTAAAACGTGAACAATTTGGTGTTGGAAGCGGGCGTAAAATAGTGGTCTGCCTGCCGTTCATGAAGCATCCGCTTAGTTTCGGGATCGTAAAGCGCAAAACCTACGTGGTGCTGCGCCAGCGTCGGCGAATTGAAAAGCGTATCGATTCCGGCGGCCAGACGACTGGTTTTTCGGGTTGTTGTACAGGCAAAATGACCAGCAGCCAACAGCAGAATCAGGATGTAGGATAATTTCATAGGCTAAAATTAGGGGTAGAAACGCGAGAACTGCATTCATCGCCACGAATTAATTCGTGGCGATGAATGCAGTTCTCGTTTAAGTTTTTGAACCTGTTTAGGATTCCGGGAAATAAACTTTTTTTGTCATCCCGACGTAGGAGGGACCTTGCTGATAGAGCGAAATACAAGGTCCCTCCTACGTCGGGATGACAAAAAAAGTTTATAAAAAAGGGTTAGAAAGCTACTCTGCCTCTTAAAAACTGAAATCCTAAACAGCTTCTTTTCTAAAGAATTATTTCGCAATCACCACCCGCTTGGTGATTCGCCCCTCGTCGGTGTCGA
>JAJAZB010000240.1 GCA_026785975.1 Cytophagaceae bacterium
CAGGGCATTGGTTACCCTCGAATTTTTAGCAATCCGGTAAATTGTCAGCTTGATACTCAGCACGTTGGGGTCGTCGGCGGCTTGTTCGAGGAGTTGGAGCACGGCCTCGAAACTATTGTACGGATGGTGCAGCAATACATCCCGCTCGCGGATGGTCTCGAAAATATCCTCCGCCCGCTCGCGCTCCAACCCCAACGGCGGCACGGGCGGATGCGGTACCGGCATTTCATCCCGGAATTCGGGATGCCGAATGATTTGCCACAGGCCCGTAAAGTCGATCAACTGGTCGGCCACGAAGAAATTCTGGCGCTCGATATCCCACTTCTTCATCAGAATATCCATCATCCAGTCGGAGGTATCGCTCTCGATCGTCACCTTGACGACCCGCCCCAGGCGGCGGCTGTTTACCTTCTGCCGGATTTCGTCGACCAGGTCGTCGTCGACATCGTCGGGCTCTTCCACTTCAAAATCCCCGTTGCGGATAATGCGCATCAAACTCACATCCAGGATTTCGACGTTGCGGTACAACTTCTGGATTTCGTGCTTAATGACTTCCTCAATGGGCAAAAACACCACAACATCGTCGCGATCGACCACGTAAAAACGCGGCAAATTTTGCGGAATCTGCACGAATGACAGCTTTTGGGCATCGTGGTCGTCCTTGGCGGGCGTCGGGTTTTTGGTGACTACGCCAAAAATCAGCGTGCGGGGCAACAGGCTCGGGAAGGTGTGGGTTTGGTCGAACACCATCGGCGTGAGCATAGGATACACCATGCGGTCGAAGTAACGCGCGGCCTCGGTCGTTTCGGCCTCGGTCAGGTCATCCCAACGCGCCAGAATGAGTTCGTTTTCGGGAAAAAGCGGCAGTAATTCATCCCGAAACAGGGCACTGCGTTCCTGATGAAATTTTTGGGCCACTGCCAGTAAGGTTTTACGAAAAGGCCCTTCGCGCAAACCGGAATAATCCACCCGCTGCTTGCCCAGATCCAGGTAGTTGAGCAGGCTACCGACCCGGATCATGAAAAATTCGTCGAGGTTCGAGGCCGTGATCGCTAGAAATTTAAGTCGCTCAAACAGGTTGCGCTTGGGGTCACGGGCTTGGTCAAGAACGCGTTCGTTGAACGTCAACCAACTCAGATCGCGACTCAGGTACGGGGACTGGTCGATGGTCGACGAGGTTTTGCCCTGCGTACGAACCGGTAATTTATGAATAGTCATGGGATTAGGAACGCCGGTTAGCTTTTGAAAAAACGAAAAAAGGCCCGTCAGCGGCGAGCCTTTTCCAAGATAGAGGCGGTATGTCGGGCGAACTTTATGCACAAATCAACGACAATTCAGGGATACGTATAAGCTCAACGGGTTAAGGTTTTGTTAAATTGTTTGGCAGCAATTACTGTGCCTCCGGCGCGTTGCCCTGCATGGCTTCATAATCGGTTTTGAGCCGCGCCATTTCACGCACCAGAAAGGTTTGGAGTTGTGTGTTGAAATCCTGCTTCTCCTCCTCGGCCAACGACGCGTACACTTCTTTCAACTCCTGATTGATCGCGGCCCGCTCTTCGGAGGTGGCGTGAATGGAGCGGAGATGGTAGGCTTTGAAGCGGTCCGCCGCGCGGTCGAAGGTCATTCTTCTGAAATAGGGCGAATTCTAATTTTTTGGGTGGTCAACACCGTAAATTTCCCAAACAACTCATCGCGGCGACTGGCGAGCACATTAAGCAAAATGTGAGTGATTTTTTCCAGATCAAGAAAGTGATACCGCAACAAAATAACGCTGATATCGCGAACATTGTGGGCGAAAACCCACTCACCAAAATCCTTGTCTTCCGTCAGAATAATCCGGGGTGGATTACGGGATAATTCAATGACTTTTTCATCACGAATACCCCGGTGAATTCCATAACAGACTGTACCTCAATCTCCGAACTACGCAAGGCCGCGATGATGTGACGGGCAATGTTTTCATCGGCTAAAATCATGCCGCCCGAATGGTTTCCTCATTGGCAGCGAGGTCGGCGGCATAATCGAGGCAGGCCAGCACGTCGTCGTTGCTGAGGTGCGGGTACATGGCGAGTAAGTCATTGGCCGTCGCACCCTGGGCCATTTTTCGCAACACTAATTCAACCGTGATCCTTGTGCCGTTAATGATGGGTTTGCCAAGCATGACTTGGTAATCGGTGGTGATTCGGGGTTGGCTATTCATAGTCAAATTTAGAAAGACAAATAAGAATTTTCATCGGATAATTTTTCACACCGTCAGAATTTTAGCAAAAACTGAAGATCTTCTAAATCCATTCGGCTTTACGAATCAGGATGCGTTTCTCCTTCAATTTTTTTTCGATTTCGCTTTCTCCAAACAAAATCCGGTGTTCACGCTGCATTCTAACAAAGTTCTCAAATCGTTCCTGCACTGTCATTTCCAACCCGCGTTGAAGCAGGTGCCAGTGCGGGTCTCCGGGGTGTTGGTGGAGGGTGATGCGCTTTTTCATTGGCTTTCCAGAAATCGAATGAAACCGTTGCCGGAAACCGTTTCAGGCAAGTTGGTAACGTGTTTTCCAAAGTTGGTCGGCTTTTAGAATTTCCTCGGCGTAGGTACGGCCCTCCGAATCCACAAATTCCACCAAAAACGCGTCAGTGGCCAGGATTTCGACGACCGTGCCGATGTTGCCGTGTCGGAGTTTTTTGTCGGGCAATTCTTCCGTTAGAATGACAATGTCGAAAAGATGAATGGGATCATTCTACTCTACCCGAAGATTTTTGAGTTAAAAAGCAAAAAGACTGAACTTTGAAGCGACGAAGCACCAAAACCAGCCTTTAAGGATGAAAACAATCATTAAATCCCAAGTTATAAATTTCTTAGACAACGTGCCATTGGCACTTTGTCTAAGAACTTTATGACTTGGGATTTGATGATTGTTTTCATCCTTAAAGGCTGGTTTTGGTGCTTCGCTGCTTCAAAGTTCAGTCTTTTTGCTTTTTAACTCAAAAATCTTCGGGTAGAGTAGAATG
>JAJAZB010000241.1 GCA_026785975.1 Cytophagaceae bacterium
ATTGGATCGAAGGGCGTAGAGGGGTCATTCACGTTCACCTGACAAAGTTGCAAAGGAAAAGGTTTCGGGCCGACAGGCCGGGCGGCAATTTCAGGGTGACTTTCGTAGTTTAAAAGTCCTGAAATTGAAACTTGCCAGTAACAATAGTTTGGTGGTTTCTATGCAACAATACAGCCGAAACTGCAAAGCTGGCGTAGTTGCGGGTCATTTACACGCAACTGACTCTCTGCGGGCAAGATGCTAATAAATCGTTGCAGTAGTAACTCGTTGTGATACCGTGTTTTAACATCGGCCATTGAAAAAGATTTACGAGTCGCCTTGCTTGTGCTGAAGCCGGTCTCAACTTTGGCTACGCTGACCGCGATAGATTGGTATGAAACTCAAGCTCGTTGATTGACCGAGCTTGACACTGGCTTAACCCAGTGAACTGTTTGGCGTCTCGGATCAAAAACTCCCGCTGAAAACGAACCCGATAATAATGAACCAATTCAGTAGCCGACAACGCTAAATCGGTCGAGAAATACGGGCGGTAAGACGCTACCCGCCCGTCTTTATCAAGATAAACCACATAGGCTAAGTGGATGGTGGTCTTCAAAAACACGCAGTTCACCAAGGCCGAATAGAGTCGCTCATGGGCCGATTCGGAGACTAAAGTAAAGCGGTTGAGGTCTGGGTTTTTGAGGTCGATTTTGCCATCAAAGCGTTTGGGTGCGCCTTTCCCAGTCGATTTAGGGCCGTTGTAGAGATAGCGCAAGTTGGCATCCTGCCGCAGTAAACTGATGATATGGAGTTCACTGCGGTTACGAATTTGGTCGATAAAGTCTTTCTTGGCAAAATAGGCATCGACGGCCAGATGCCGACTGATGCTTGCTAAATGAGGTTTGGCCCAAAGGACAACTTGACTGTAGTGATCCAGTAGGTCAATATTTTTATCTTTACGTTCTTGGCTATCAGGCGTTTGTGCTACGTCCACATGGAAAGCCGTATGAAAGTCTATGTCAATCACCAACAGTAAGCCAACCTCGATACCCCACAGTGCCTTGCCCGCACAGCCCGACCAGTACTTACCCACACCGGGTGTTTTATGGCCGCTTTTAGGCAAGTAAGAGGCATCAAAGGCCCAGACAAAATGGCCTGACCCATGGGTTTTGATGTAAGTCGTATTCATGGCGGTAAAGTCGTGAATATCGTGACCATTGGTGCGATGGGTTGTCAAACCGCGATTGCCAAACTCATTGTTGAAGCCCAGGCAGACTATGTATTGGCTCTAAAAGGTAATCAGCAGAGTTTACAGCAACACGTCAAAGATAGTTTTAACCAACAATAAGACCGTCTCCAAAGAGACCTTGAAAACGCGGGCTATGCCTCGTAAACTCAGCCGTTCGCGAAGTGATCGTTCCATGGTTTGCCAGTCAAGTGGCTCTTTTTTGGGGTTTAGAGCCCGGGTTTTGCCACAGTCATGGCACTTCACCCGTTGATTGTGATGGCGGGTTTTGCCATTTTTAACGATGTTGCTACTTTGGCAGTGCGGGCATTGTTGTATTTTTACCGCCATGATACAGCGGGAGGAAAATGGATTGAGACGTTAGACATCTCAAAACTAAGTACCCCTGCTGAATCACGCTATTCATCAACACCTACGGAATCACCACCCGAAAATTTAGTATGCCTCCTCTCCGGAAATACCCCCAACCCCCTGAAGGGGGCTTTTCGTAGTCGAAACTTCCAGGCAGAAAGCCCCCTTCAGGGGGTTGGGGGTATTTCCGGAGAGGAGGCTCAGGCGGGAAGACGAATCACGAATTCTGATCCCGCGCCTTCGGTACTTTGCACGTCGAGGCTGCCACCGTGGCCTTTGGTGACGATGTCGTAACTCAGCGAAAGCCCCAGGCCCGTGCCTTGCCCGGTGGGTTTGGCGGTGAAAAAGGGCTGGAAAATCTTGGCCTTCACCGCTTCGGGCATACCCGTGCCATTGTCGCGCACCTGGATTTCGACCTGCCCGTTTTCTCGCTTTGTGCTGACACTGACGGTGGGTTGATACGAATCAGGTTGCTGTTTTTTGTTTTCTGAAACGGCGTAAAACGCATTGTTGAACAAATTGAGCAGCACCCGCCCCAACTCCTGCGGCACCACCTCAACCATCCCCAAGTTGGGGTCGAAGTCCGTTTTTAATTCAGCGTTGAAATCCTTGTCTTTGGCCCGTAAGCCGTGGTAGGCCAGTCGCAAATATTCATCGGCCAGGGCGTTCAAATCGGTGGGTTGTTTATCGCCCGTGCTGGTGCGGGAATGTTCCAACATCCCCTTGACAATCGAAGACGCCCGCTGTCCGTGCTGGGTAATTTTTTGCAGGTTTTGCTTGATGTCAACCGCGATGACTTTGGCTTCGGCGGTATCGCCCCGGTCGAGTTCTTCACCCAATTCGTCGTGCAACTCCACCGAGACTTCCGAGAAGTTATTGACAAAGTTCAGCGGGTTCTGGATTTCGTGGGCAATGCCTGCCGTCAATTCGCCCAGACTGGCCATTTTCTCTTTTTGGATGAGTTGGGTTTGGGTGGCTTTGAGGTTTTCAAGGGAATGATTGAGTTGGAACGTACGCTCTTCTACTTGTTTTTCGAGGGTTTCATTTTGGGTGGCGAGTAGTTGCTGTTTTTCTTGGGAGAGTTGCTGCACTTCTCCAAGTTTTTGCTCTAAATCTTTACTCGTAAAAGCAAACTCCCTGGCCAGATAAATAGAGAAAGAAACACTGATACAAATTATGCTCGCATGGTAAAATACATCCGTCAAAAAGAAATTATGCCCAATGGGTATATTAGGAAGGATACCAAAAAGTATTAAAAAAAAGACAAAGTGCAAAACCACATAACTTGCTGAGCCAAATACCAATAGCCCGGCCCCTTTTTTGCCTTTCCTGTACGCCTTGAAGGCAATTCTAAAAACTTCAATAAAAGCTAAAAAATAGGGGATAATAAATCCTAAAATTAACCCAAACTCAAAAGTGAGCAGATGAATAATAAAACCAAATAATAAGTAGACTACTAAAAACCAAAAAATAAATCGCTTTGGTTCGGGGAATAGGGAATATATTGCCAGTAAAAGAAATAAGCTAAAAAAACTAAGAAGAAATATATAATCAATAATGCCAGCGTATGCCTTAAAAGTCATGCTATTGCTTTGAATAATATAAACATATAAGATGTTAGCTATACTGGCTGAAAATCCAAATAATGAGAAATATACGTTTGCTTTCTGTTTTGGAAAAGTAATGAAGAAACCCAAATGGATAAAGCCTAATAAGAAAAATAGGCCACCATAAATAAAGTTCATGTATCTAAGTAAAATTCTACTGTCGTTGAATCGATCAGTTGCCCTAACTTCGGCAATACGAAATCGAAAAAAATGAAAAGGGTCGTTAAAAGCATGGTAGGGAATCCCTTTCTGAATCGAAAACCGAACTGATAACACTTGGTTAGTTTGATCGAATAACAACCCTGACGGGCCATTAGCAGGGTTAAAAGCATTCACGTTTTCGGGTTGACTGCTAACCATACCATAGCGTTGCAGTAGCTTGCCGTTTAGGAAGAGTTCCGAAGCGGCAGTCTGCTTCAGTTGAAAAGCTAATGGCTTATTCAGTAAAGTACTATCTACTTGCAAGTGGATTCGAAGCCAGCCAACCGATTCTTTTTGTAGTTGTGGTAAATAGTATACACCCTGTGTCGGGTCAACGCTTTCCCACAGGCTATCATCAAACTCCGGTTTAGCCCAATCCGAATTATCGCCCGCGTGCCACTTCCAACCCTTGTTGAGCAAAATGCCCTGTGCGGGTAGACTGTCAATCCGAATGGGTTCGACCGTTTGGCCCAGGCCAACGACAGTCGTCAGTAAAAACAGAAGCAGGAAAAGGTGCCGCATGGAGTGCCGCATGGAGTGCCTCATGGAAAGGTGGGTCAATTTAACTGACTGCTAACTTGGCGATTGCGCGGCACAATCCCAAAGTTTATCAACACTCCGAAAGTTCTGAACCGGTCGGCGTTCCGATTTTGGGGAGTTTTACGCATCCACATAATCAAACCGCACCACTTTCACCACTACCTTTTCCAATTTTGCGAATGAGTGGGTCGAGGTGGGCCGTGTCGTGGGCGTACAGCTTGAGTTGACGAAGAAAACACCGCCTTTCGGGTAATCATAAAACTTAGGCGGGTACCGCCGCAGGCGTTGACCCGACGACGATATCGGGGGGCGCAACACCCCGGGTCGTCAGTTCCTTCGCCAGTCGGAGGTCAGACCAGTTCTGCCGGATGAAAATTTTGCCGTCTTTGATGTCAAAATGAAACACCACGTCATGCACGAAACGGCCTTTGTGCCAGCCCATGCTTACGAGTTGAAAATGGTTGCGTTGAAGGTCGGCAATGACTTGTTGTTCGGGTTCCGGCGCGTTGACGTACTGAATAGAGGCGTATTCTTCCAGAAAGTCGATTAAGATTTGCTGGTATTTTTTTAGCGTTTCCATAACAGAAGTTCCTCGGTCTGGGGTTGGTAGACAATCAATTTGATGGCCTTACGGGCAATTACCTTCTGCACGAAAGGCTCCTGAAAAAAGCCTTCGTACACGCAATCCGGGATGGCCAGGAACAACATCCGGTCTGGTTCTTCGTCTTCCAAAGCGATGAGGTAATTGTCATACTGTCCCATAGCTTCGTGAAAAGCCGGTACCGGCGAATCGTCGCTGAATGATTTTATTTCAATGGCAATCTTTTCGTTACCCCGTTCGGCAGCAATCATGCGCTCGGCTCCCAAGTCGATGAACAGGCGAATCGACCCGATTTTCAGCGGGTACGGGTCATGGGTAACTTGCTAGCCATCTTTTTCCAAAGCCCGTTTCACGGCTTGGTGGTAAAGGTCTCTTGCCATGTATATCGTCGGATTTGACTCCAACCTCACGCATCCACGTAATCAAACCGCACCACTTTCACCACGCCTTTTACTTTTTCGAGTTTACGAATCAGCGTGTCGAGGTGGCTGGTGTCGTGGACGTACAATTTGATGGTTCCGGCGAAGATGCCGTCCTGTGAATCGACCGTGATGGAGCGCATGTTGACCTTCAATTCGCTGGAAATAATGCGGGTCACGTCGTTGACAATGCCCATGCGGTCGGTGCCGGTGATGCGCAGCCCGGCCAGAAAAGCCAGTTCCAACTGCGACGTCCACTTGGCCTTGATGATGCGGTTGCCGTGGTTCGACATCAGTTCGAGCGCGTTGGGGCACGTGGTTTTATGAATCTTGATGCCTTCGTTGATCGTCACAAACCCAAACACTTCGTCGCCCGGAATGGGGTTGCAACAGGGGGCCAGCTTGTAGTCAAACTTGTCCATGTCCTCACCGATGAGGAGCATATCGGCGTCGGTGCGGGTGCCCCGCAGTTTTCTGACTTCCTTCGTAAACCCCTTGCCGTCTTCCAGAGGTACGCTGGGCTGAACCTTATTTTCGAGTGCCCGCTGCCGGGCATCGCGGTCGGCTTTCCATTTTTTAACCTCCTCGGGCTGAAGGTACGCCTTGCCAAAGCGGTAGAATAAATCGTTGGCGTCTTTGGCGTCGAAATAGGCCCGGAGTTGGTTGATCGTTTCGAGGGTAAGCTCCAATCCGAGCACTTTGAGTTTTTTGCCGACCAACTCCCGCCCGTCGGTCACGTGGCCCTTGTTTTCCTCCCGGATATGTTCTTTAATGCGCGACCGGGCCTTCGACGTCACCACAAATTTCAGCCAGTCTTCCGACGGTTTTTGTTTGGCCGAGGTCAGTATTTCGACCTGATCACCGTTTTTCAGCACGTGGCTGATGCCTTCCAATTTCCCGTTGACTTTGGCCCCGATGCAACGGCAGCCGATCTGCGAGTGAATTTCAAAGGCGAAATCAAGTGCCGTCGCACCGGTTTGCAGGACTTTTAAATCGCCTTTCGGGGTAAAAACAAAGACTTCTTCCTGGTACAAACTGCTCCGAAAATCATTCAGGAACTCGATGGCCGAGCGGTCGGAGTGGTTCAGCACGTCGCGCACCTGACTGAGCCAGGTTTCGATGTTTTCGCCGGTTTTGGTTTCGTTGCCTTTGTATTTCCAGTGGGCGGCGTAGCCTTTTTCGGCTACTTCATCCATGCGCTCGGTTCGGATCTGCACCTCCACCCATTGCCCCGATTTGCTCATGACCGTCGTGTGCAGCGACTCGTAGCCGTTGGCGCGGGGCGTTGAAATCCAGTCGCGGAGGCGGTTGGGGTTGGGCGTGTAGTGGTCGGTCACGATGGAGTACGCCTGCCAGCAAACGGCCTTTTCATGCTCAGGATCGGCCTGAAGAATCACCCGGATGGCGAAGAGGTCGTAAATTTCCTCGAAGGACGTATTTTGTTTCTTGATTTTATTCCAAATCGAGTGAATGGATTTGGGTCGTCCCTTGATGGCGTAGTCCAACTCAGCCACCTGCAAATCGCGCTCGATGGGTTTGACAAATTGCGCAATAAAGCGGTCACGAGCCAACCGGGTCGCCCGCAGTTTATTGGCAATGTCTTTGTAAATAACTGGTTCCGTGTACTTTAGGTACAGGTCTTCCAGTTCGGTTTTGATGGCGTACAGGCCCAGCCGGTGCGCCAGTGGGGCGTAGAGGTAAGCGGTTTCGGAGGCGATTTTGAGTTGCTTGTCGCGGGCCATGCTGCCCAGCGTGCGCATATTGTGCAGGCGGTCGGCGAGTTTGATGAGAATCACCCGCACGTCGTCCGACAAGGTCAGCAGCATCTTGCGGAAATTCTCGGCCTGCTGCGAGGTACCAAACTCAAAATTGCCCGAGATTTTGGTCAGGCCGTCGATGATCCGGGCGACTTTGTTGCCAAACATTCGGTCGATGTCGGCAATTTCCATGTCGGTATCCTCGACCACGTCGTGCAACAGCGCGCAGATGATGGACGTGGTGCCCAAACCAATTTCCTCGACGCAGATTTGGGCGACCGCCAGCGGGTGATAAATGTAAGGTTCGCCCGACTTGCGGCGCATTTCCTTGTGGGCCTCCAGCGAGGTATTGAACGCTTTTTTAATGAGTTTGGCGTCGTTGTCCTTCAAAAATGGCTTGGCGGCCCGCAACAGCAGACGATAGCGCTTTAGAATTTCTATCCGCTCGGCCTCGACGTCGATGGATTCCACGGTTGGGGTCATGGGGGCAATCGCTGAACTCATAGAACTAATCTACAAGAAAAACGGGAAAATTTCAATCCGTTTTCGCGAAAAAAAGGAGTCCTTCTTTTTTGGGTCTTGCCCAAAGACCAGAATTGCCTAACTTTGCAGGCCAATTTTCAGTTATCAGTGACCAGTTATCAGTGGAAGTTCAAAAATTGGTCACTGCCAAAAATTGATAACTGATCACTGTTCACTGATAACTGAAAAAAGCGGGCGTGGCGAAATTGGTAGACGTGCCAGACTTAGGATCTGGTGCCGCAAGGCATGGGGGTTCGAGTCCCTCCGCCCGTACAGACGTTTCAATCAGGAATTAGGAAATCGAAGATTCGGTGAAACCAATTACGAATTAGGAATTTCTGGCCTCTGATTGAAATGTGAAAACCCTCCAAACCTGGAGGGTTTTTCGATTCAGGAATCGAAGTGCGCTTCTGCCCTTTCAATTCCTAATTCGTAATTCCTAATTGAAAGACTATTCCTAATTGAACTGACATGAACGTTACGCTGGAAAAAAACGGCCCGACCAATGCGGCACTGAAAATCGCCCTGGACGAGACCGATTACAAGCCTGAAGTCGAGAAAAAACTGAAGGATTACGCCAAGAAAGCCAACCTCAAGGGCTTCCGGCCCGGCAAAGTACCTCCGGCTCTGATTCAGAAATTGTACGGCAAAAGTGTGCTGGTCGACGAAATCAATGGCATTCTGAGCAAGACGGTCAACGACTACATTCGCGACAACAAGCTACCCGTGGTCGGCGATCCGATGCCCGACCGCGAACAGGCCGACGCCCTCGACTGGGACAATCAACGCGAGTTTGAATTTAGTTACCACCTCGGCCTGGCTTCCGAATTTGAGGTGGATTTCTCGGCACTTCCGCCCGTGACGACGTACGAGATTCAGGCAACGGACAACCAACTCGATGAGGCCATTACCGACCTGCAATCCCGTTTTGGCGAGCAAGCCCACGTGGACAGCGTGGAAGCGGGCGATATGATTTATGGTACGTTTACCGGCGGTGAAAGCGATTTTACCGAAAAATCGGCCATCCCGACCAAGCAATTGACCGAGGAGGCGCTGGCCTTGTTTGTCGGCAAAGCGAAGGATGACGTGGTCAGTTTTGACATTCAAAAACTTTTCAATGACGCCAAGTCACTGGCGCTGGCCACGGGCAAAAAGGAGGAAGAAGTGGCCGAACTGAGCGGGGAATTTAGCTTCAGCATCGAAGACATTACCCGTAACCAGAACGCTGAACTCAATCAGGAGCTTTTCGATAAAGTGTTGGGTCCTGAAAAAGCGGGCAGCGAAGCGGAATTTCGCCAGCAAGTGGCCGCTATCATTCAGGACAACTACAAACGCGAATCCGAATTGCTGCTACGCGACGACCTGCGCCGGGCCTTGCTCGATGCGATTCAGATCGAACTGCCCGATGATTTTCTGAAAACCTGGCTGCTGGAGTCGAACGAAGGGAAAATTTCGCCGGAAGAAATCGAGCAGGATTACGACAAATTTGCCGAAGACCTTCGCTGGACGCTCATCCGTAACCGCATCGCCGAAGATGCCGACGTTCGGGTGGAATACTCGGAGGTACTCGACCGCACCAAAGACATGGTTCGGGCGCAGTTTGGCATGGCCTCCGGTGCCGCCGACGATTCCATGAACGACGTCATCGACCGCGTGGCCGTGGGGTATTTGAACGACAAACAGCGCAAGGACAATTTTACTAATATGTTCAACCGGGTCTACACCGATAAAGTGATGGACGTCATTCGCGAAAAAGCCCCGGTCGTGTCTCAGACCATCGACGCGGAGGCGTTTAAGGCCAAAGCGCAGGCGTAGAGGAGAGTGGATAGAGGATAGAGAATAGTGGACAGATTTTAGCTATACTCTACCCTCTGTCCTCTGTCCTCTATCCACTATTCTCTATTCACTGTCCTCTATTTAAACCCAATCCGCTGGCGTTCGCGGTGCGTTTGGGTGGCCCCGAAGAGTTCCAGATTGACCCGTTGGTCGTATTTTTCTTTCCAGTACGCGGCTTCCAGCCGTAGCTTTTCCAGGTTCAGTTCCTGCTTTTCCAGACGATCGTTTAGCCGTTCGATTTGCTGCCGGAGGGCGTCCGTTTCATCGGCATCGGCCCCCAGGATGTCCAGGGACGTGATACCGAGGGCATCGGTAATTTGCGCCAGTCGCGTGAGTGTGAGGTCGGTTTTGCCTCGCTCGATGTCCCCGTAAGCCGTTGTCGAAAGACCCAGGCTATCGGCCATGGCTTCCTGGGAGTACCCTTTTTGTAGGCGCAATTGCCTGATTTTTTCGCCGGTTTTCATAACAACTCGGGTTCAATTGAGGATTTATCGGTAGAAACGACGCGCAATCTTAGCCAGAACGACCAACTTTGTTCCTAAGCAATTTACCGGACGTTCTGGCAGGTTGCCGGGCATATTCTCTGACACTTCAGCCCCGGCGAGTAACCGGAACGCTCTTTTACCTATTTTCGTTGCACGTTTTTTAACCGTTCATTTCCATGTATCCTGATTTGAATTCTGACGAATTTCGTAACTACGCCGTTCACCACAAAGGGTTGAATGGCCTCAATGTCGATCGGTATATCCACCACGTTGAGGGCGGTATTCACCGCGTCGAAAATATGACGCGCTCCGTGATCGAGGAACGCCCGATGCCCTTCCGGGAGGTCGACGTCTTCTCGCGGCTCATGGCCGACCGGATTATTTTCTTCGGGCTGCCCGTCGATGACAACATTGCCAACATCGTCGTTGCCCAGATGCTGTTTCTCGAATCGGTCGATTCCAAGCGCGATATCATGATGTACGTCAACAGCCCCGGCGGCTCGGTATACGCCGGTTTGGGCGTGTACGACACCATGCAGTACATCCGTCCCGACGTGTCGACCATTTGTACCAGTCTGGCCGCTTCGATGGGTGCCGTGTTGCTGGCGGGTGGTGCTCCGGGCAAGCGCTCGGCCCTACCCCACGCCCGGATTATGATTCACCAACCTTCGGGTGGGGCGCAGGGGCCGTCGAAAGACATTGAAATTACGGCCCGCGAAATTGTAAAACTGCGCCAGGAATTGTACGAAATTCTGGCTTCGCACACCAACCGATCCTACGAGCAAATCGAGAGTGACTCCGACCGGGACCACTGGCTGAAAGCCGATGAGGCCAAAGAATACGGCCTGATCGACGAAGTGCTGACGCGGACGAAATAAGCCTGTCGTGTTCTACGCTAAACCAAAAGAAAACCCGCAAGCAGTTTGCGGGTTTTCTTTTGAAACAAACCCCCGGAGACTGCCCGAAAATTAAGCTTTGTCTGCTCCGGCGTAACGGCGCCCGACGCGGAGCGGGCGTTTACCCCCAACCGACCCGTCGGACCGCCCCTAAAGAGGGCTTTTCTATCACGGTTTTAGCCCCCTTCAGGGGGTTGGGGGTAAACTTCCGCTCAATAAGTTTCGGTAGAAACCGCGCCACGGCCCGCACTGATTCAGTATCTTTGTCAAAACCGGCCAACGTTTACACGGTCAGTTGTCAGGCAATACCCGCAAGTAATCCTACTCTCGACGAATGGCACAATTATCCTGCTCTTTCTGCGGACGAAAAAAGAACGAAGTTGATATCTTATTGTCGGGCATCAACGCCCACATTTGTAACTACTGCATCGAGCAGGGTTTTCAGGTTGTGCAGGAAGAATTGCACCCCAAAAAGAAAGAGAAAACTGTACAGAAATCCTTCAAACTGGTCAAGCCAGTGGAAATGAAGCACTTTCTGGATCAGTACGTCGTCGGGCAGGACGAGGCCAAACGCGTCATCGCCGTGGCGGTGTACAACCACTACAAGCGCCTGACGCAGCCCAAGACCGACGATGACGTGACGATTGAAAAATCGAACATCATCATGGTGGGCGAAACCGGCACGGGCAAAACCTACCTGGCCCGCACCATTGCCAAAATCCTGCAAATTCCCTTCTGCATTGCCGATGCCACGGTCATTACCGAAGCGGGGTACGTGGGCGAAGACGTCGAGAGCATCCTCACGCGGCTGCTCCAGGCCGCCGACTTCGACGTGGCCTCCGCCGAACGCGGCATGGTGTACATCGATGAAATTGACAAAATCGCCCGCAAATCCGATAATCCCTCCATCACCCGCGACGTCAGCGGCGAGGGGGTGCAACAGGCGCTGCTGAAGTTGCTCGAAGGCTCGGTCGTGAACGTACCGCCCCAGGGTGGGCGCAAGCACCCCGACCAGAAACTCATCGCGGTCAACACCGAAAACATTCTCTTCATCTGCGGCGGGGCTTTCGACGGCATTACCCGGCACATCGCCAAGCGCATCAACACCCGGCCCATCGGTTTTTCGAACGATGAAAGCTACCACCGGGCTTTTGAAAAAGATCAATTGCTGAAGTACGTCACGGCGCAGGATTTAAAATCCTTCGGGTTGATTCCTGAATTGCTGGGTCGCCTGCCCGCCATTACCCACCTGGAACCGTTGGACAAAGACACCCTGCGCAACATCCTGACGGAACCAAAAAATGCCCTCACCAAGCAGTACGGCAAACTTTTCCACATGGAAGGCGTTGAGTTGGACTTTGACGAAGACGCCCTGAATTACATCGTCGATCAGGCCCTGACCTACAAACTCGGTGCCCGGGGGCTGCGCTCCATCTGCGAAGCCATCATGACCGATGCCATGTTTGAAATCCCTTCCGAAACCGACCTGAAGCAGTTCACCATCAGCCTGACTTACGCCCGCGAGAAATTTGAGCGTTCGGCGTTTCACCAGATGAAAAAAGTGGCGTAAGGGTAAAAGAAAATGAAAGCGCTAGTGATCATTTTCGTGCTTTGTAGCCCAGGATTGAGTGCACAGAGCGTATTGACTACTTTCCAAGGGGATCAACCCACGCAGGCGCATCGTTGGAGTACGAACCTGATGCTGAAAATGACCCCATTCCGTTTCTGTTTGAAGTGATTATCTCGGGAAGGCTTGAACTGACCGAAAACCAAATTTCCTTCATGGCTTTCCCCTGCACGGGAAATAATGGTGGGTATGGTCAATGGATTTTCCCGTGCAATAATCACCTGTTTAAAAACGTAGAGATTCCATTTCCTGACGTTCAAAAAATTAGGAGGAGGAATTATCTTTTCATTGTTCCAAATCGGATGATGATCACGATGAAAAACGGGAATAGGTATTTATTTGCCACCTGGCACCGGGGGAAGATCATCCGAACCTTCAGGGAGTTTAACGAAAGATTGTAAAAAACGACCAACCTCACCAAATAATTCTTTTTTCTTTTTCAGCCAAAGCGCTCCCGTTGGCACAAACCGGCAACCAGGCGGAGTACATCCGCTTTGAACTCGATGGTGTACTTTCGGTTGGGAGTTGACTGTTTGGCCATTTGCCCCGGCAGCGTTAAAAAAAATGGTTCTTCCGGCTTTATAGTGGCTGAGGGAAATTGACCATGATTCGCCATCGAAATTGCTCGAAAGTACGGAAGCCCTACGCGACGCGTTTGAGCGGCTTGATGCCATTGTTGAGCGAGCCTGTCCGTGAATTTGGGTGGGCAAGACCCCCCCGAGTCAACGGGAAAGTCAGCGAATCCCAAGAGTTTTTCGACCGTATCTTTGTCCATAAAATCTAATGGCCACTAGAAAGCCGGAAGTACCAAAAAAATCAGTGCCATTTTCCGCTCATGATGCTGCCCCGTAAATCGTCGAACCAATGAGCGAGTTGGATAGCCTCATCCGGCGCATTGCCGACGCTCAATCGGACGGAACGCCAACGTACCGAAAGGGCTTGTTTCCCAATTGGCGGCGGCATCGCTGGCTACCTTACCGCCGGGCCGATACCAATGTTTTTTGCACGGCGATTACTCTTTTTACCCTCCGGCAGATTCGGGAACGCTTGTCGCCGGAGGCGCAAAAAATCGTGGAGAGCATCACCCGGTTCGGGCAGGATACCTACCCTGCTTACCGAAATCCGAGGGGCGAGCCGACCTACAACAACTACGAAACCCGCCTGGGGGGGCACTTTCAGAACGGGACTTTTTTTCACCGGTTCCGGCATTTCAAACTCCCCGACGACATCGACGACACGGCTCTGATTTACCTGACGAACCCGTCGCTTGATCAGACTGACGTGCTGACGCTCAAAGAATTACTACCCAACCACGCCAACGGTACCCAACGCTGGGTGAAAAATACGCTCCCGGCGTACCGCCACCTGCGGGCGTACTCGACCTGGTTTGGGCAACGCATGAACATCGACCTCGACGTGTGTGCGTTGAGCAATCTGTTTCTCTTAATTTTTCGGGAAAACCTACCGCTGAATCGCTTCGATGAAGATAGTCTGGCGTTTATTCGTCAAGTGGTGCTGTCGGATGAGTACCATCATCGGCCCTTCGACGTGTCGCACCACTACCCCCGGCCCGCGTTGATTTTTTACCACGTCGCGCGGTTACTGTCGGCCTGTGATCCGTCCCAGTTGAGCGGTTGCCGGGAGAAACTCCTGATCGACGGGCCTAAACTTTTGGAAGAAAATCTACAATTTTTCGACCGCGTGATCATCAGCACATCGTTGCTGAAATTGGGGGCAAGTGTACCCGTACTGACCCGACCGATTGATTTTGAAAACGAGTTGAATCGGTACGCGTTCTTCGTCGGTTGCATGCTGACGCCCTTCGAACAACCCGCCTGGCTGTATTCGTTGGCGCATTACCCGATTACGCATTTCCACTGGGTATGCCCGGCGCATAGCCTGACGCTTTGGGCGGAGTACTTGAGTTTGAGGGTTTTCTGAGTAAATTTTGTCACCCCGACGTTCGGCGGGACCTTGC